>NZ_JAAAHR010000028.1:0-74971 GCF_009908215.1 Nonomuraea sp. K271
GGGCACGGGTGGTCGTCGCCGGAGGGCCTGCATGGCCGGACCGGTCCCACCCGCCCGGTGTCCCGTAAGCGGCTCGGCGTCGCGGTGCTCGCCGGCGCGACCGCGGTGATCGTGACGGGCGGGCTGGCGGCCGCCCGTGTCTGGCTTCCCACGCCACCCGGCGACGCGGGCACCGCCACCGTCGCCGCTCCCTCCTCCCCCACCGCTTCGCGTACGGTCGCGGACAAGAAGCAGTCGCCCGCTGACCTGGACCCGTCGGCCGGCAGACGCCCCGGCAGGAAGACCTCGAAGCCCACCAGGACCAGGGCCAGGGCCACGCCGAAGCCTGTGAAGAGCACGGAGCCCACGTCGAAGCCGTCTGCCCGGCCCACCACCGCGAAACCCACCAGGACGACGAAGCCGGGCGGGGTGAAATCGGTGTCGTTCGACTACGAGGGCATCCGGATGGGGGGCTGCTGGCGCTATGACATGAACATCTGGGCGAAGGTGTCCGCCACCGGCTCCTACAGTTACCGGTGGCTGCTCGACGGACAGAGCCAGGGCGCGAAGGTGGGCAACGCGTCGTCGAAGCCGCTTCTGCCGTCGATCGTGTGGAAGAAGGAGGGCACGTACACCGTCGTCTTCGAGGTGATCGAGCCGACGCGCACCAGGCAGAGCGCCACGGTGAAGATCTGCGATTTCGACGAGGGCTGGTAGGCGGCGCTGGCGTCAGGGGGCGGCCGGCGGGCAGGGTGGGCGTGTGTTCGCTCGACTATCGAAAGGCAGGCGTTCCCGATGCCCATGATTCCCCGCTTCCACCTGGCCGTTCCCGTCGATGACCTGGACGCGGCCCGCCACTTCTACGGCGAGCTCATCGGCTGCGCCCAGGGCCGCAGCTCCGACACCTGGATCGACTGGAATCTGCACGGCCACCAGTTCGTCACGCACCTGGCGCCCGCGCGTACGGAGCGGGTGCACAACCCGGTGGACGGCCACGACGTGCCGGTCCCGCACTTCGGGCTGATCCTGACAATTCCGGAATTTCATGACCTCGCCGAGCGGTTCCGCGCCGCCGGCACCGGCTTCGTCATCGAGCCGTACCTGCGGTTCGAGGGCCTGCCCGGCGAGCAGTGGACGATGTTCCTGCTCGACCCGGCAGGCAACGCCCTGGAGTTCAAGGCGTTCGCCGACGACGCACAGGTGTTCGCAGCAGGCTGAGCGAGCGGCCGGGTTGAGCGGGCGGCCAGGCTGGGCGGCGCGCTAGTCGCGAGCCGCGTTGCGCAGCGCGCGGTAGAGCAGGCGCGAGTCCCCCAGGTGGTGGCGGAGCAGCTTCTCCAGCCCGCCGATCGGCACCAGGTTCTGGGGCGCGCGGGGGTCCTTGTAGTCGACCCCCGCCAGCGGGGGCAGGGCCAGGGTCAGCGCGTCGGCGAGCCGCACCACCTGCGCGGGGTCGAGGTCGGCGCCGGCCTCGCAGCGCGCCACACCCGCCCACGGGGCCGCGGACCTGACGGGCAGGCGTACGTACCAGGCGTGCCGCCGCCAGCTCGTGCCCATGAGGAACACCGGCGTACGCTGCCCAGGCGCGAGCGCGGCCACCACCCCCGACTGCGGCGACGGCAGGTAGGCGGTGTGGTGGGTCTTGATGTAGCCGACCGTGCGCGGCAGGTGGGTGCGTCCCCGCAGCGGCCCGTCCACCAGCAGCAGGTCGTCGCTCGCCGACCGGTGACGTACGGCGAGGTCGACCTCCAGCTGGGTGACCTGGCGCTGCAGCGCCAGCGACAGCTCCTCGAAGCTGGAGTCGGCGGCCTTGCTCGGGCGGTAGAGGGCGTGGCCGGTCTTCACCTCGGGCGTGTCCGGCGACGCGGAGATCAGCGTGCGGTTGACCTGGATCTCCGCCAGGTCGGCGCCGTCCCGGCCGCACCTGACGATGCCCGCCGCGTAGGAGGCGGCGATGCCGGGCACCGGCATCGCCGAGCCGGGGTCGTGCACCCACACGCGGGCGTCGATCCTGCGCACGCCGTCGGCGACCAGCAGGGTGCGCGGCGGGTCGGCGTCGGGCCCCGGCGTGACGGGTTTCCAGTCGGCGGCCGGGCGTTCGACGTCGAGCACCAGCTCGGCGCTGGTGGAGCCCAGCTCTGACAGGGCCTCGACGGCGAGGGCCGCGGCGTAGCCGGGATCCCACGGGTCGACGGTGAAACCGGTCACGTGGCCGCCTTCCGCACATGGGAGCCCTTGGCGTCGCGTCTGACCTCGAAGCGTACCGGCACCCGTTCGGCCAGGGCGGGTACGTGGGTGACGACGCCGATCATGCGGTCCTGGCCAGCCGCCAGGCGTTCGAGGGTGGTGGCCACGGTGTCGAGGGTGGCGGGGTCGAGCGTGCCGAAGCCCTCGTCGAGGAAGATCGAATCGAGCCCTTTCGCGACGGCCCCCGACAGCGCCAGGGCGAGCGCGAGGGCGGCCTGGAAGGTCTCGCCGCCGGACAGGGTGCGGGCGCTGCGCCGCATGCCCGCCTCGCCGTGGTCGACGACCTCGATGTCGCCGGTCCTGTCGCTGAGCGTCAGCTCGTACTGGCCGTCGGACAGCTCGCGCAGCGTCTCGGACGCGGACGCGACCAGCACCGCCAGGGCCTCGGCGCACAACCACCGCTCGAAGGCGTTGGCGCGCAGGCGCAAGGCCAGTTCGTGGGCGACCTTGGCCTCATGCTCCTTCCTGGTGACCTGCGCGTCCAGGTCGGCGGCGCGCCGGCGGTCGTCCCTGACGCGGTCGAGCGCGCTCTCCACACGGGCGGCGGCTCCGGCGACGGCCGCGCCGAGCTGGTCGGGCGAGGCGTCGCGCGGCGGGACGACGCCGTGCTCGGCCAGGCGTTCGCCCAGTCTGCGACGGTCGCGCGCCAGCGTCTCGCCCGCCTGGGCGAGCTGCTCGTCGCAGGCCGCGAGCGCGGTCCGGGCGGCCTGCCCCGCCCGGTCGCGCCAGGCGAGCAGGTCGGTCCAGGCGCGGTGCAGGTCGTCGCGGGTGAGCGGCGGCGGCGGGTCGTCGTGGCCGCCGGAGACGAGCAGCCGGTCGCGGGCGGATTCGAGGGTGCGCCAGGCGGACTCGGCCTGCCGCTCGATGCGTTCGGTCTCGGTGCGCGCCCGGTCCAGCCTGCCCCTGGCGGCGCGGAAGGCGGTGCGGGCCTGCCCCGCGATCTCCTCGGCCTTGGCGATCGCGGCCAGCCGGCCCTCCAGTCCGGCCCGGTCGCCGGGCTCGGGCAGCGCGGCGAGCTCGGCCTCCAGCCGGTCGGCCTGCCCGGCCAGCATCGACGCCGACGCCTCGGCCCGGGCATGGGCGGACCTGGCGCGCTCGGCCCTGTCGCGGGCTCCGGCGAGTGCGCGGTCGGCCGTGCGCATGTCGGCGGGCGGCTCGTGGCGGGGCAGCTCGGCCACCGACTGCCGGCAGACCGGGCAGGGTTCGCCCACGGCCAGCCGGGGGGCGAGGTGGGCGGCGGCGTGGGCGTCGCGCAGGCGCTCGCGCTGCGCCTCGGCGGCGGCCAGCGCCTGTTCGGCTGCCTCCCGCTCGGCTGCCAGGCCCGGCAGCGGCTCCGCGGCCGCCACCGCTTCCGCGCGGGCGCGGGCGGCCTGCGCGGCGTGCCGTTCGCGGGCGTCCAGGGCGGCCAGCGCCTCCCGTGGCGCGCCACGGTCGCCGAGCGCGGCCAGCGCTTCGTACGCCTCGTGCTCGTCGGCCTCCAGCGTCGCGACCTCGGCGGCCAGCGTCTCGACCGACTCGGCGGCGGCCCGGCGTGCCGAGGCGAGTGTCGGCACCGCCTCCGGCATGCGCAACGACGCCAGCACCGAGCGGCGTTCGGCCACGGCGGCGCGCTCCTGTTCGGCCCGCCGGATGCCGGCCTCGCGCGCCCGCAGCAGGTCCAGGTCGGCGCCGATGGTCTCGCCCAGTCCCCGCAGCGCCGCCAGCCGGTCGGCCAGCTCCCGCTCGGCCTCGGCCGTGGCGCCCGACAACTCGCCGAGCTGGTCGCGGGCGAAGGCGGCGTCGCGTTTGGCCTGCTCCTCCTCCTGCACGGCCCGCTGCCTGATGAGCTCGTAGACGTCGGCGTCGAGCAGCTGCACCAGCAGGTCCTGCCGCTCCCGGGGCGCGGCGTGCAGGAACTCCGCGAAACGGCCCTGGGGCAGCACCACGCACTGGGTGAAGAACCGGTACTCCAGGCCGGTCACCCGCTGCGCCTCGGGGGTGACGTTCTCGCCCTCGGCGAGCGGCCTGACCACCGCCTCGTACGCCTGTTCCAGCGGCGCGGACGGGTCGAGCTCGTCGATCCGCGCCTCCTTCGTCCGCACCGCGCCCTTGCTGTCGCGGACCATCGCCCTGACCACGCCGTAGCGCCGGCCGCCGCTGTCGAAGACCAGCGCCACCTTGCCCGAGGACACCGAGGGCGCCAGGGCGTGGGCGATGACGTTCTCCTTGCCCCAGCGCGGCACGGTGCCGTAGAGGGCGAAGCAGATGGCGTCGATGATCGTGCTCTTGCCCGCGCCGGTGGGGCCGACGAGCGCGAAGTACTCGGTGTCGGAGAAATCGACGCTCACCGGCTCGCGGAAGCTGCCGAAGTGGTCGAGCTGGAGCAGCAGCGGGCGCATCAGCCGGTCACCTCGTCGTGGAGCCGGTCGAACAGCGCGGCCACCTGGTCGTCGTGCCGTCCGGTGGCGGTGAGATATTCGCGGAACAGCTCGCGGGCGCCGCGCTCGGGCGAGCCGGCCCTGCGCGTGGCCGGCACCGGCCTGAACCGCTCGTCCAGCATGACGTCCACGGCGCCCGGCAGCAGCTCGCGCACGTCGTCGGCAAGACCCACGCGGGGTTTCTCCTCCACGATCACCTTGAGCCAGTCGTCGCCCTGCTCCAGGCCCTCCAGCTGCTCCAGCGTGCCGCGCACCGTACGCAGCCGCCGGGCCGAGCCGAACGCCAGCTCCCGCACCACGGCCGGGCGGCCGGGCGAGACCTCCACCAGCAGCGCGCCGGGGGTGTTGCCCTCCTCGCCGAAGTCGACGGCGAGGGGCGAGCCGCTGTACCAGATCGGGCACGGCCCCGGGATCTGCTGGCGGCGGTGCAGGTGGCCGAGCGCGGCGTACTGGGTGGACGGCGGGAAGGCGGTCGGCTCGAAGTAGTAGGAGAAGATCGATTGTGCCTGCCGTTCCCCGCCGCCGAACGCCCCTCCTGGCAGCGTGCCGTGCGTGGTGACCAGGTTGACGGTGTCGCCGTGGAAGCCGGCCGTCAGCGCGCCGATCAGCTCGGCGATGCGGGCGGCGTAGTCGCGGTTGTGCTCGGCGGCCGTGCCGGCCAGGACCTCGGCGGCGCGTACGACGTAGCGGTGCGACAGGAACGGCAGCACCGCCAGCCGCACCGGCTCGCCCGAGCGGGCGGTGAAGGCGAGTGTGCCGCCCGCGTCGGGGCGGCGGAAGGAGCCGATGACGTGCAGGCCGAGCTTGCCGAGCACCGGCCGGTAGACCTCCAGCAGCTGCGGGTTGTCGTGGTTGCCCGCCAGCACCACCACGTCGCGGCCGTCGCCGCGCAGGGCCATGAGCACGTTCAGCACCAGCGCCTGCGCCTCGGGCGTGGGCGCGGAGGTGTCGAAGAGGTCGCCCGCCACGATGACGGCGTCCACGTCGTGCTCGCGGGCGGCGGCGACCAGCTCGCGCAGCACGGCGCGGTGCTCGTCGACGCGGGGACGGCCCTTGAGCACCTTGCCCACGTGCCAGTCCGCGGTGTGCAGGATCTTCACGTCATCACCTGTGATCAGAAGGGCGGGATGTCTTCTTCGACGCCGGGCAGCCCCTGGAACGGATCGCCTGAGGAAGCCTTCGCGGCCGCCGGGGCCGCGGCCTCGGCCGGCCTGGTCGCCCACGCCGGGAAGGGGAAGGCGACGGCCAGCGGCACCGGGATCTCCGGCTGGGCGACGAACATGGTGCCCGGCTTGGCGATCGTGGCGCGCTCGCGCACGGCCGGGGGCAGCCAGCCGTACTCCGACCTCGCGGCCTCTGCCGGGTCGAGGCGGCCCGCGACGCGTACGGCGCTGTTGGAGACGATGCGGCGCTCCACCTCGGAGGCCGTCTGCTGGGCGCCGATGAGGATGACGCCGAGCGAGCGGCCGCGCTCGGCGACGTCCAGCAGGATCTCCTTGATCGGGGAGTCGCCCTCGCGCGGCGCGTATTTGTTCAGCTCGTCGAGCACCACGAACAGCAGGGGCCGCGCGGTGCCCGACGACTCCTTGCGGTGGAACTCGCCGCGCAGCACCACGCCCACCACGAACCGCTGCGCCCGCTCCGGCAGGTTGTGCAGGTCGACGATCGAAACCTGGGCGTCGGAGGTGCTGACGGTGTGGTTGCGGTAGAACGGCAGGTCGCCGCGGACGATCGGCGACAGCGGGCGCACCGCGCTGCGCAGCCGGCGCAGGAAGGCGTTGACGGTGCCGAGCGGGGTCTGCGCGCCGGTCCACTGCTGGCGCGTGCTCTCGTCCTGCAGCTGGTCGGACAGCAGCTCGACCAGGTCGGCGAACGTGCGCGCGGCGGTGCCCTGCACCATGACGGCGCCGCCGTCGCCCACCGGCTCCGCCCACGCCTTCAGCCGGGCCGCGACCTGCCCCACCAGCAGCGAGTAGCCGGCCCGCTCGTCGTCGGCGTCGGCGAAGACGAACCGCAGCAGCTCCTCCTCGCAGAACTCGACCAGCGTCCAGTAGAAGGAGCTCACGCCCTGGGTGCGGGCCGAGACGTGGGGCACGCCGTTGGCGTCGCCGGGGCGCGGCGGCGCGAAGACGTGCACGCTGCCGAACGGCCGCGCGGGCAGCCCCAGCCGGGCGTAGACGGCGCGCGCGCCCTCGTCGAGCCGGAGGTTGTCGTGGTCGAGGAAGAGCAGGTCCTCCCCCTTGACGGAGAAGATCAGCGCCTTGGTGTTGGCCGACTCGGCGTCGAGGACGCCCGAATTGAAGATCGAATAGAGCAGGAACGTCGCGAAGGAGGTCTTGGTGGCCACGCCGGACACGCCGGAGATCGACACGTGGGCGCCGCGGGTGCCGTCGAGGAAGTCGAAGTTGGCGTACATCGGCCGGCCGTCACGGCCCATCCCGATCGGGATGCGCCGGTCCATCACGTCGAAGTAGAGCGCCTGCTCGCGGTCGTCGGACCCCGCGAGATGCACCTTGGCGCCGGGCAGCGGCGGCACGAACACCTCCGGCTCGACCCTGGTCACCCGCACCTCGGCCACCTCGACCACGGCCGCGGGCAGCGCGCCGTCGGCGATGAGAAAGACGTCGGAGTCGTACGCGGCGCCCTCGTGCCGGGCCTCGACGGTCGTCACCACGCCCGCGACCAGCACCGGGCCGTAGCCGGGCACGTCGCGCCTGGTCACCACCACGTCGTCGAGCTGCACGACCTTGCCCGGCTCCAGGCCGACCCAGAACGAGAGCGGCGAGGCCGCCTGGGTGCCGAGCACCCGCCCGACCGCCTCTCCCGCCGCAGGTGCGGCCTCCTCCACCGCCTGGCTCGCCGCCCCGTTGACCGTCACGAATCCCTCCGCCCCCAATGGTGCCCTTCCATGGAGCGTAGTAGGGCCCGACCAGTGCGTCCCGCTCATCGGGCGTACCGGCCGGAAACGGAGACGTAACGCGCCGGCCGGTACACCACACCTATGAACACACCCCTTACACGGCGTACGTTGCTGGCCGGGGCGGGCGTGGGGGCCGTCGCGGCGGGCCTCGGCGTACGGCCCGCGTCGAGTGACACGCCCCGGCCCCGCGACACGAGGCCGCCCAACATCCTGCTCTTCACCGTCGACGACATGCACGGCGGCTCGCCCGGCTGCTTCGGCGGCCGGGCCGATCTCACGCCGAACATCGACCGGCTGGCCGGCGAGGGCGTCGCCTTCCACCGCGCGCACGTGCCGATCGCCCTCTGCCAGCCGAGCCGGTCCGCGCTGATGACCGGCCGCTTCCCCCACCGCAACGGCGCCGAGGGCTTCGAGGACATCGCTCCCGGCGTGCCGATCCTGAACGAGCTGCTCCGCCCGCTGAACTACCTGACGGGCATCTTGGGCAAGGTCGGCCACCTCGGCCCGGCGGATCGGTTCGCCTGGGATCTGAGCGTCCTTCCGGACGAGCAGCTGGGCATGGGGCGCAACCCCGCCGACTACGCGCGGCACGCGACGGAGCTGTTCGTCCGGGCGAAGTCCGAAGATCGGCCGTTCTTCCTGATGGCCAACTCCGAGGATCCCCACCGGCCCTTCAGCGGCAGCGCCGCCGAGCAGAACAGGTTCGACGAAGACGAGCTGGCCAGCATCGCCGCGCCGTCCAAGGTGTACGGCCCCGACGACGCCGAGGTGCCCGGGTACCTGCCCGACCTGCCGGAAATCCGCCAGGAGGTCGCGCAGTACATGAGCAGCGCCCGGCGCGCCGACGACACGCTGGCCGCGGTCCTGGCGGCGCTCGACGCGTCCGGGCTGGCCGGCGACACCATCGTGATCTTCATGTCGGACAACGGCATGGCGGTGCCGTTCGGCAAGGCGAACGTGTACGAGCAGTGCACGCGTACCCCGCTGATCGTCCGGTGGCCCGGCGTGACCGGCGCGGGCCGCGTCGACGACCAGCACTTCGTGTCCACGATGGACCTCTTCCCCACCCTGTGCCTGGCCGCGGGCGCCACCGTCCCCGAGGGGCCGGACGGTCGCGATCTCACCCCGTTGCTGCAGGGCGGCAGCCAGTCAGGGCGCGACCGCATCAACACCGTCTTCCACGAGTCCAGCTCCGATCAGCGCTACGACATGCGCGGCGTCCACGACGAGCGCTGGAGCTACATCTGGAACGCCTGGTCCGACGGCAGCCTGAACTACCGGGCGGAGAACATGCAGGGCCTCACCTGGCCCGCGATGCGCGACTCGACCGACCCCGCGATCGCCGCGCGTGCGCAGTTCTACCTGCTCCGCGTGCGGGAGGAGCTGTACGACCTCGCGAACGACCCCCACGCACTGAACAACCTCGCCGACGGGGGCGCGCCCGAGGCGCTGGCGGGCGGGCGCGCCGCCATGGACGCCTGGATGGGCTCCACCGGTGACCCGCTGCACGACCAGTACAGGGAGGAGATCATCAACGCGTGACGACGATCCATGCGCAATCATGGATCGCATGAAAGTGATCGTGATCGGAGCGTCGGGAACCGTGGGACGGGCCGTCGAGGCCGCCCTGAGCCCCCGCCACGAGGTCGTCGCGGCCTCGCGGCGGGGGCCGGTCCAGGTGGATCTCGAAGACGGGACGTCACTGGACGCGCTGTTCCAGACGGTTCCCGACGCCGACGCGGTGGTGTGCTGCGCGGCTTCTGGGCCGCTGGTGGGGCTGGAGACGGTGACGGACGAGAAGTTCACCGCCGGGGTCGCGGCAAAGCTGCTGGGACAGGTCGCGCTGGCCAGGCGGGCGCTGCGTCACCTGCGCGACGGCGGGTCCATCACCCTCACGGGAGGCACGTTCGCCGCCCCGCTCCCCGACGGCTCGCTGGGCGCGCTGGTCAACGCCGGGCTTGAGGGGTTCGTACGGAACGCGGCGAGCGAGTGTTCCGCAGGCTGCGCCTGAACGTGATCGCCCCGGGCTGGATCAAGGAGACCCTGGAAGGCATGGGCCTCGACGGCACGGGCGGGACGCCGGTCGCCGAGGTGGCCCGCGCCTACGTCTCGGCCGTGGAGGGCACCGCGCAGGGCCGGACGATCGTTCCGTGACGAGCGGCCCCCGCCGTACGTCGATGGGCCTCCGCGATCACACGTAGGTGATCAGCGTGGGGATCGACGACATCGGCAGGACGGCCGACCCGGCTCAGGAGGCGAGATCTCCACGGGAGGGCGAACGCCGACACGCAGGTCCCGAGCATGTCGTCGCGACGATCGCCCTGCAACCCGGCGGCCTGACCTGGCGACGCGCGCGGCCATGCGCGAGGCACCTTCATCGTGGAGATCATCCAGGCCGTCACGGCCACCACCCTCGCCGTCTATGACTGCGGATGGGGTGGCTGTCCCGACTTCACCTCCCGGCGCCGAGGCGACGCCGCCCACGGCCGCGGCCTGGCCATCGTGGCCGCCCTCGCCGACGAGAACGGCTATGAGGGCGATGACACGCTCGGGCACAGGGTGTGGGCGACCCTCCACGTCCGCTCCGCGCCGTAAGGCACGCACTGAGCGGTGCGGTTTCTTGCCTCACCCGGGTTCACCGGCGGTCTTCGGGAGCGCGAGCGTCACGAGTGCCGCCACGACGTAGAGCGCCGCGGAGACGACGAGGACGATCCCGAGGGCGTGACCGTAGTCCGCCGATCCGGGTGTGCCGGTGGTCGATCCCGTGACGGCGGCGAAGAAGACCGTGCCGAGAACGGCGATGCCGATGGCGCCGCCGACCTGGTTGACGGTGGAGAGCACGCCGCCGGCGGCGCCTGCGTTGCGTCCGGGGATGCCGGCGAGGACGACGTTGACGAGGATGGGGGCCGCCAAACCGAGCCCGAGGCCGCCGACGAAGAGTGCGAGGGCAAGGAGCGGGTATCCGGGATCGCCGCCGTCCCTGGTGATCGCCCACAGGACGAGCTGGGATGCCGCGATGGTGAGTGAGCCGGTGATCAGCAGCGCTTTCCCGGACTTGGCGGCGAGAGCGACGCCGAGGCCAGAGGTGATGATCGAGCCGAGCGCGTACGGCAGGATCACCAGGCCGGTCTCCCACGCGGTGCGGCCGGTGCCGTTCTGCAGGTAGATCGACATGGTGAGGAAGAACGGCCCGATGCCGCCGAAGAAGAGCACGGACACGCTCAGGCCGATCGCGAAGGCGCGGATGCGGAGCAGAGCCGGGTCGAAGACGGGTTCGTGCCCGCGTGCGGTGAGGCGGCGCTCGTAGGCGAGGAAAATCGTCAGCACGACGATTCCGGCGGCGAGAAGCGCGGAGCTGTTCCAGGTCCATCCCCGGCTCTCGGTCTGGATGATCGGCAGCAGCAGGAGCAGGATGCCCAGGGCCGCGAGCAGCGCGCCCAGGAGGTCCAGCCGCGCGGTCGAGGTGGAGCGGGACTCCGGCAGCACCTTCGCGCCGATGACGAGCGCCAGGATCGAGACGGGCACGTTGACCCAGAAGATCGTGCGCCATCCGAGATCGAACAGGTCAGAGTCGACGAGCAACCCGCCGAGCAGCGGGCCGGCGACCGACGCGAGACCCTGGACCGCCCCGTAGGCGCCGAACGCCCTGGCGCGCTCGGCCGGAGCGAACGACGCCCGGATGATCCCGAACACCTGCGGGACCATGACGCCGGCGGTCAGTCCCTGCGCGGCGCGCGTGCCGATGAGCGTTTCCGGATCGGCGGCCAGCGCGCAGAGCGCGGAGGTGAGCATGAACCCCGCCAGCCCGGTCATGAACAGGCGTTTGCGGCCGTACTGGTCACCGAGCCGTCCGCCGGTGACCAGGCCCGCACCCAGGGAGAGGACGTAGGCTGCGATCATCCACTGGATCTGAGCGTCGCCGGCCTCCAGGTCCTGGGCCATCGCCGGGGCCGCGACGGTGACGATCGTCGCGTCGAGAAGGTCCATGAAGGAGCCGAAGAGCACCACCAGCAGCGCCGCGCCCGCGCCCGCGCCGGAGATGAGCGCCGGGGAAGCGGAGCTATGCGTGCCCTCGTCAGGAGGGCTCTGTGAAGCGGTCATGGCGGCGAGACTGGCAGCTAATGTTGCCATCGAGTGACCGCTTCAGGTGAGGGGATTGAGCGATGGCTGCCACCTCCGCGCGCACGCTCAAACTGCTGTCGATCTTCGGCATCGGCGCGACCCTGACCGCCGAGGAGCTCGCGGGCAGGCTCGGGACGTCCGTACGGACCGTGCGACGCGACATCGACACGCTCAGAGAGCTCGGGTACGACATCGAGGCCGTGCGCGGGGTGGCAGGAGGTTACCGGCTCGGCCGCGCCGGCAGGTTGGCCCCGGTCGTCTTCGACGAGGACCAGGCCGTCGCGGCGGCCGTCGCGCTCCAGACCGTCCCCATGCTCCTGTCCGGCATCCGCGAGAACTCGGCCCGCGCCCTGGCCACGCTGCGGCAGTCGATGCCCGCCCGCAGCCGTGTCCACGCCGAGGCGTTCACCGTCTCCGCGGCGCGCAACTACTGGGAGTTCCCCGCAGCGCCCATCGACGCCGAGATCGTCCGGGTCATCGGTGGCGCGATCAGCCGGGGGCACACCGTTCGTGTCGACTACACCGGCGAGGACGAACCGACGACGCTCACGCTGGAACCGCACGACCTCGTCGTGTGGGCGGCACGGTGGTACCTCGTCGCGTTCGAACCGGAAGCGGACCGATGGCGCGCGATGCGCGTCGACCGCCTCGTACCACGCATGCCGACGGGGAGAACCTTCGACCGCCGCGACGTCCCGCAGAGCGATCCGATCGCCTTCGTCATGAGCACGCACGACCGCGGCGACACCCCGGCGGAATGGCCATGCCGCGGGTCGGCGCTCGTCGCACTGCCCGCGCCCGTCGTCGCCCGGTTCGCCCCCGGCGGATCGACGGTCGAGCACGACACCGACTCCAGCTGCCGGCTCACGCTCGGTGCGTGGTCCTGGGCAGGGCTGGCCGGACTGCTCCTGACGTTCGACGCCGACCTCACCGACATCGAACCGGCGGAGCTCAGGCAGGCGCTGAGATGCTTGCGCACCCGCATCGACGAAGGACTCAGGCACGCCAGGTGACGCACTGTGCGGGTCGGCAGGGGCGCGTCCGTGTCAGCGTGGGCGGCTGAGGGCGACCTCGGCCAGATCCGTCCACTTCTCGGCCGCGGAGTGGGGCACGACCACCCAGTCCTTCACCTCCCTGCCCTGTCCCGAGGGGTCGAACAGGGACGCACCGGCCAGCTGGAGCGCGGCTTTGTGTTCGGGGGTGTCCCTGACCAGCCGGAACACCATCGCGCCGTCGCGCTGCAGGCTCGCGAACACCTTGCCCGCCCGATCTTTGAGCGAGGGGTTCCCCATCATGCTGGAGATGCGTACGCCCAGGTCGGCCAGCTCGGCGCCGACCCGCTGGAAATCCTGTTCCGCGCTCATCATCAGTCGGTCTCCGGCTCCATGGCGGCGTGTCGGGCAGTTCGTCCCGGCAAGCGTATCTTCCGGCGGCCGGGCAGGGCCCCGTACGCTGGCACCGGTGAGCGAGCACGCGATCGCCGCCCGGGTGGAGTCCCTGTTGTCCCGCTGCCGTTCCGCGCCCGTCACCGTGGCCGGGTGGCGGCGGCTGGAGCCCTATGCCATCGCGCGAGCGCGCCTTGAGGACGACGAGCGGGTGATCGTGAAGTGGATGCGCCCGCATCCGGGCGCCGTCCGTCTCGCCGCGTCGCAGCGGCTGCGCACCGAGGTGGCCGCGCTGCGGTTCCTCTCCGACGACCTGGAGTCGGGCCTGGCACCGCGGGTGATCGCCGCCGACCTCGACGCGGAGCTCGTCGTGCTGGAGGATCTGGCTCCGCGTACGGCGCTCGACGGGCTGCTGCGTGCGCAGGGCGCCACCGCCCACGCCGAGCGGCTGGTCGCCTTCGCCCGCGTCCGCGGCGAGCTCAGCGCGGCGACGGCGGGCAGGGCCGGACTGTACGGCGTGCGCAGGCGCGCTCTCGGGCCGGCCCGCGACGCGGAACGGCTGGCCGGGTTCCGCGAGGAGGGACGCAGGCAGGCGGCCCTCCTGGGCGCGCCGATCGAGGGCGGAGCGGAACGTGAGCTCGCCGCCGCGCTGGAGGAGCTGGAGCACCCGGGGCCTTTTCTGGCGTTGAGCAACGGCGACCCCGAGGCCAACAACGTTCTCGTGCACACGGACGGCGACCCGGACGCCCGCCTCATCGACTTCGAGTTCGCCGGTTGCACGCACGCGCTGCACGACGCGGTCTGCCTGCACGTCCCCGGTCCGGGCTGGCTGTCGGTGGACGCCGCGCACGCGGAGCACCACCGCCGCGCCCTGGCCGCCGGCGTGCCGGAGGCGGAGGACGACCGGCGCTACGGCTTCGGCCTGGCCGCCGCCTGCTTCTCGTACGTCCTGATCCGGCTGGAGCGCGCCGCCAAGGTCGGGACCCGCCCGCCGGGCGACGGGAGCCGCGTCCAGCTCGTCGCCACCCTGGAGGCCGCCGCCCGCACCGCCGAGGAGCACCGCAGCCTGCCGCGCCTGGCCGGCTGGGCCCGCCGGGTGGCCGGCCTGCTGCGCCGCCGCTGGCCCGACGCGGACGTCGACCTCGACGACCGGACGGCGTTCCCGCCCTACACGCCCCGCCACCGATGCTCATGATGGCTCGAGCTGGACCGGCGACATACCTGGAACATACCGGCACTTGTTAGACAGAGCCGCGACATCCTCATCCGAGCGGAGGACGAGACATGAGAAAAGTAGCGATAGCGCTCGCCGTGGCCGCCGGGATGGTCGTGGTGACGAACCCTGGACCGGCGTCCGCGACGCCCACCGGGTGCTCGGCCTTTCCCTACAACCCCAGCCCGGGCACCGAGGGCGCCGCCGCGAGGTGCCTGGGCGGAAGCGGGCAGTTCAGGGCCGTGGCGCTGTGCACCGACGAGCCGCACGGCGTCCCGAGGGGCACCTACCCCAGCGACTGGGAGACAGCGGGTGCGGGGAGCCGGGCCATCGTGCTCTGCCCTCCGGGCGCGAAGTACGTCAAGTCCGCGAAGTTCGAGCTCAAGCCCGCGTGGTAGATCCGCCTCCTCGGCCGCGGGACCGGCCGGCCACCCGAGCCCTCAGCCGCTGATCGCGCTCCGGACCGCCTCCGCCAGGGTGGCGGCGCGCCGGTTCTCGCCGTCCTCCTTGACGTGGTTCATCACGTACCCGAACGCGAGCCCGCTCTGCGGGTCGGCGAAGCCGAGGGAGCCGCCGAGCCCGGGGAACCCGAAGGTCGTGGGGCTGTAGAAGAACGCGTCGGGGGTCGGCAGGCCGAAGCCGAGGCCTATCCTGACGGGCATGCGCAGGATGCGGTCGAGGCCGGCGACCTGTTCGGCGGTCGCCGCCGCCAGGGTGGCGGGGGTGAGGATGCGGTGGCCGTCGACTTCGCCGATGAGGGCGGCGTAGAAGCGGGCCAGCGAGCGGGCCGTGCAGATGCCGTTGGTCGAGGGCATCTCGGCCCGCTGCTCGCGGGGGTCGTTGTGGTCGAGCGGGGGCGAGACCACGGACATCGAGCGCATGGTCAGGGACGTCGGGTCGGTGTAGGCCCGCATCATCTCGCGGACGGCTTCGGGCAGGGCGTCCAGGTCCGTCCCTGCCAGGTCCGCCGTGCCGGGCATGGACGTGACGATCCGGCTGACCCGGTGCAACTCGCTTTCCGGCAATCCGATCCACAGGTCCAGGCCGAGCGGGCCGGCGATCTCCTCAGCGAGGAAGGCTCCGATGCTGCGGCCGCTCACCCGGCGGACGACCTCGCCGACGAGCCATCCGTACGTGAGCCCGTGATAGCCGTGCTCCGTGCCCGGCTCCCAGGAGGGCCGCTGGGCGGCCAGCGCCTCCACCATGGGCTCCCAGGAGATCGCCTCGGCCGGGGTGATCGGCCGGTCGATGACGGGCAGCCCCGCCTGGTGGGTGAGCAGCCAGCGCACCGGTATGCGCTCCTTGCCCTGCGCCGCGAACTCCGGCCAGTAACGAGCGACGGGCGCGTCGAGGTCCAGTTCGCCCCGCTGCGCCAGCAGGAGCGCGCAGGCGGCGGTGACGGCCTTCGTGGTGGAGTAGACGATCTGGAGGGTGTCGCGCTGCCAGCGGCGGCCCTCATCGGGGTCGGCCAGGCCGCCCCACAGGTCGACGACCTTCCTGCCGTGCAGGTAGACGGCGACCGCGGCGCCGATCTCGTCGTGGTCGGCCAGGTTGCGGGCGAAGGCCGTACGTACTGCTTCGAATCCCGGTGCGGTCTCCCCGCTGATGTCGGGCATGCGTCATCGCCTTCCGTCGGTATGGATTGGGTGGTGCTTACTCTTGAGGGCCGAAGCCGATCACGATGTAGCGGCCGTTGGCGTAGCTGACCACCGGCCGTCCGAGCAGTTCGCCCACCCGGCGGGCGACCCCCTGGAACAACTCGATCGACTCGGGGGTGTCGGCGCTGACCCTGAACCGGCCTTCGGTGGCGAGGTGCTCGGCGACGAGGGGGACGAAGTTCCTCTCGGCCCGGACCTTCTCCTCCGCGGTGAGGGGTGAGAGGGGGGTGCGTCTGGGACGGGGAGGATGGGCCATCGTGCGTCTCCTTGATCGCTGGGGATCCGGCAGGCTAGCGGCGCCACTTCTCCATGAGCCAGGCGCAGACCTGCGGCTCGGTCATCTCGGGGAACTCCGCGACGAACGCGGCGAGCGCGCGCAGGGCCTCGTCGCGGTCGAGACCCTGTGCCAGGGCGGCGTTCAGGTAGTCCTGGCGGGCCGCGGACGGACGGCCGCCGCCCGCGCCCCTGCCGGGCAGGCCGTCGCGCCATCGCACGATCTCCTGCACCCGGTCGGGACGCCAGCCGGGCGCGCCGTCGATCTCGACGTCGGGCTCGGGGAACGGGTGATCGGAGTCTCCCGGATAGCGGGAGCGCCATTTGTGCACCGCGTGCCGGGTCACTCCCAGCGCCTCGGCGATGCCGAGAACGCCCAGGTAGTGCTCGGTCATGGTGCCAACTCGGTCTTTCCTGCCTCCTCCGCGGATCTCATTACTACCACGCCGGGCAGAAGCACCCGCGCGGCAAAAACATCGTCTCTGACGGAGACAGACTTTATCCGGCTCCGTAATCGTCGTCAACGCCGGAGACGATGTTTCGGGTCAGCGGGTCCCGTACGCCCGGATCACCTCCTGCGTGACCGTCGAGCCCGCGGCGTCCGAGGCGGTCACCCGCAGCGACACCGCGCCCGGCGCGGGCCGCTCGATGGTGGCCGCGTATGTGCCGTGGCCCGTGTCGCGCAGCCGGCGGGCGGGACGCCAGGTCCTGCCGTCGTCCGACGACGTCTCAAGGCTCACCTTCCTGATCGGGTGGCCCTGCGCGCCCGCCTGGTGGGACACGGTCAGGCCGAGCCTGGTCGAGGCGGTGCGGTTGCGCAGGTCGACGGGCGCGTCGTACGCCACGGCCAGCAGCGGCAGCCTGACCGGACCGCCCTCGGCATGCTCCGAGTCGAACGTCCACACCGTCCTCGTCCTGGTGGACAGGCGAGCCCAGGAGGAGCGGTTCTCCACGGTGTACTCCACGCGGTAGCCGGCCCGCTCCGGCGGCAGCACGATCCGGCCTGAACCACCCGTTTGTGTCCTGCCGATCAGTTCGTCACCCTTGTAGATACGCCAGTCCGAGACGTATCCGTGCGGGAACGGGTCGGTCGGCCGGCTGCCGGTGTTCCCCTCGGCGTCGACGAAGGCGCGCATGTCCACGGTCAGCACGTCGCCCTGCCGCTGCGTGGGCGAGTCCGCCGCGAACCCCGGCGCCACCGGATGCCTCAGCCACGTGCGCTCGATCCGCTCGCCCGCCCGGTAGCCGCGCGTGGCGTCCCTGACGGTCATCACGCCCTGCTTGTCCTCAGGGAAGATCGCGTTGTACGACCGCTCCGGCATGTCGGCCGCGCTGTGCCACCGGACGCCGGGGGCCGGGCTCAGGTAGTCGGTCCGTACGCGCGGCGCCCTGGCCACTGTCCTGGACGAGTCCCACGAGAAGTTCTCCCACGGCATCCAGCCGTACTTGACCTCGGAGAGCGTGACGTCGTCGGTCAGCTGAGCGTGGAAGGCCGTGTCCACGCGGGCCAGCGAACGTTGCGCCGCCACGTACGACGGCCGCTTCCTGACCCGGCCCTCCTCGCTCAGGTACAGGTCGTAGACGTAAGGGCTGGCCACGACGCCCTTGGCGACGACCTGGACGCGCCGGCGGCTCGCCCGCTCGGCCAGCCGTTCGCCCTCCGGCTCCGCGAGCGTCACCGTCGGCACGGTGAGCAGGCTCTCGTTCCCTGTCACGTGCGTGTCGCCGTAGATCGCCACCATGCGGGCGCCGGCCGCGCCCGCCGCGTTGGCGAGGGCCGAGACGGAGGCGCCGGGCGTGCGGCGGATCAGCGCCAGCCGGCCGCGCAGGTCAAGGCCCTTGAGCGCGCCGTCACCGGCGTCGGCGACCGTCAGCACCGCGGTCCCGTCGAGCCGCGGGTACTGCGTGGACCGGTTGCTGAAGTAGACCGGATCGACGTATCTGGGATGGAGGTCGACGCCGGGCGTCCGCATGGTGATCGCCGGGGCCTCCAGCCGCCACCGCGTGGCCACGGCGAACTCACCCTTGCTCACCGTGCCGGTGGGCTGCAGGTAGTAGTTCTCCTCCAGGCGGCCATCCAGGAGGAAGCTCTCCGTGTGCCTGGGGCCCTTCACCGGCAGCCTCGTGTGGACGAGCTTGGTGGCCGCGCCGCGGTTGCGCGCGGTGCGGTGGCCAGGCGTGTCGATCCTCACCGCGACCGCCTTGCGCGCGTCGAGCACGACGTGGGTGTCGCGGGTGAGCTTCATCTCCGGATAACCGGTGAAGCTCTGGTCGACGACGTCTCCGCGGCCTTCCCTGGTGGCTCCCGGGCGCAGGGTGTTGATGATGCCGAGGATCGAGTACGTGCCCGGCGGGACGAGCCAGCAGAACCCGTCGTCCGACTCGCACGGCCTGTCCGGGTCGCTCGGCAGGCCGCGGCCGAAGAGGGCGCCGTCGTCCACGTCGACCACGCTGGGCAGTACGCGGCTGGGCCGACCGTCCCGCGCGACGGCGGACACCCGGAGCTCGACCCGCCGCTCCTCGACGTTGCCGGTCAGCAGCGTCCGCAGTGCGGCGCCGCCGGCGGGTGTCGCGACCAGTTCTGCGCGGGCCCAGCCCGCCGGCGTCCTGGCGGGGTCGAGCGTGACGTCCACTTGGCCCTTGCCGCCCGCGGGCAGGGTGAGCTCGGTCGCGGAGAGGGTGAACGGGGCGGCGGCGTCGAGGGCGACCGTGGCGGGTTCCGCGCCGAAGTTGCGGTAGGAGACCGTACGCGTCACCGGCTCGCCGGCGCCGGCCGTCGTGAGCCCGAAGTCGAGCACTGCGTCGCCGGCCAGCACCGTGCGCGCGAGCGCCCCTGCCACGTCGAGCCGGCCCGCGCCGCCCTCGTCCACGGGCACGCCGGGCAGCGCTTCCGAGCCGCCCACGAGCGCGGACCTGATCTCGGGAGCGGTGATGCCCGGCCTGGCCTGGCGCAGCAGCGCGGCGGCGCCCGCGGCGTACGACGCCGACAAGGCGGTCCCGGAGAAGCGGCCGTAGTGGTCGCCGACGGGCTCAGCGGGCTGGAGATTCGCCGCGCTGGTCGAGACGACGCCTACGCCGGGCGCGCTCAGTTCGGGCTTGACCGCGCGGTGCAGGCCCACCGGCCCGTGGCCGGAGAACTCCGCCGGCTCGCCGTTGGCGTCCACGGCGCCGACCGTGAGCGCGGCCGGGGCGTCCGCAGGACTGTCGACGCAGGCCTCGCAGCCCCGGTCGCCCGTGCTCATGACGAAGAGCGTGCCGTTCCTGGCGGTCAGCTCGTTGACGGCGTCGGTGAGCGGGCCGCCCTGGCCGGGGACGCTCACCGCCATCGTCACGACGTCGGCGCCCGCCTCCCCCGAGGCCCACTCCATGCCGGCGATGGCCCAGGAGGCGAGCCCGCCGCCGGAGCCGTCGATGACCTTGCCGTTGAGCAGCCGCGCGCCGGGAGCGACGCCCGTGTACGTGCCTCCGGACGACGCGCCGCTGCCCGCGATGACGCCCGCCATGGCCGTGCCGCTGCCGTACCGGTCGACCCCGTCGCCGTCGTAGGTGAAGTCGCGCGCGCCCGCGACCTTGCCCGCCAGGTCGGGGTGGCCTGCGTCGATCCCGCTGTCGAGGACGGCGACGGTGGTGCCGGCGCCGGCGCCGTCGGCCGCCGCCCTCGCCGCCGCCCCGGCGGTGGACGCGCTGGTGACCGGCCGTACGGTGATCTTTCGGTCCAGCCAGATCTTGTCCACGCCCGCGGCCAGGCCGGCCGCGAACGTGGCGGCGTCCTTCTTGGCGAGCTTGACCGCGGTCGCGCCGATGCTCTCCAGCCGGGTGACGGCCGTCAGCCCGGTCGGAGGCGCGGCGCCCGCGCCCTGCCGCACGATCAGCGGGATGGAGCCGGTCTGCTGGTCGGTGTAGCCCTGGGCGGCCAGCGAGGTCACGTTGAACAGCGCGGGGTCGAGCTTCTCCGGCACGAGGGCCGCCACGTCGGCGGGCACCACGGACAACTCGCCGCCGTGGTCCACCATCCGGAAGCCGGAACGTGCCGGGTCTCGCGGGGTCACGCTCGCCCGCTGCCTGCCGTCCTCGCCGACGGTGATGTGCACCTTGTCACCGGTGATCAGCGTGACGTCGTAGTCGCGCGGGGGCTCGGCCGGTAAGAGCGCGGGCACGGCGTCGGCCCGCGCTCCCGGCACCGGTGTCACGCCCATCGCCAGCGCGGCCGCGACCGCGGCCCCTCGCCGGACCCATCGACCAGGCCACATCACATTCCTCCATATGTACGTCATTTCAGCCGGTCCAATGTGACACAACCTTGCTGGTCATGGGGCTTCAAGGCTTGGCGAGGTTCGGTCATGTCAGGAACCAGCCACGGAACAGCCGAGGGTGAAAAGCTGGTGTTGTCCCGATGCGGACACAACTGTCAACCAAATGCCGTCGTGCGCCGTCTCCTCTTGCGCACCATCTGCCTCAAGGAGCCGCCTTGCGCGTACAACTGGCCGTCCCGGCCTTAGCCCTGGCCCTCGCGTACGCCGCGCTGCCCTCGGCGGCGCACGCCGACACGGTGGCCTACACGTGCGAAACCACCGCGACGGGCATGCGACAGCAGATCAGCCTCGACATCGAGCTGACGGTGCCCACGGACGCCACGGTGGGCACGCAGATGACGATCGGCTGGCGCGGCTCCTACGTCGGTTCCGCCCGCCTGCTCGCCCCCACGACCGGTCTGGACGGGCTCAAGATGTACGCCTACGCCGGCATCAGCGGCATCGACCGGCTGACCTCCGCGACGGGAGTCGGCGAGCTCGGCACCGTCACTCCGGGCCAGGCGATCACGCTGCCCGCGACCACCGTCGAGATGAGGACCACCGCGACCTCCCCGGGCACGGGCACGGTGCACGCGGCCGCCGTCAACTTCGGCCCCACTCCCCAGCAGCGGGTGATCGAGTGCGAGGTCACCGACAAGGACTCGCTCCAGGAATATCCCCTCACCGTCCCGGGAACCGGGGAGTCCACCAGCCCCAGCCCTGACGAGACCACCGACTCGCCGACGCCCGACCCGGACACCTCCACCCCGGAGGACACGACCACCAGCCCGGCCCCCACCACGACGAAAACCGTGACGGAGACCCCCGAGGGCGGCGTGGCGACCGGAGGCGGCGGCATGGCGGGGCCCGACGGCCGGTTGCTGGTGGCGACGGGGTTGCTGGCGGTCTTCGCCGCCACCGGCGGTCTGTGGTTGCGCCGGCCCGCCCGGCGAACGCCAAATAGCCCGTAAAGTGCGCAACCGCGACATAGTGATTATTTGGCAAGGTTAGCCTAACCTATCCTCATGACCGAGGAGATCTCTCTGCGCGGGGCGGAGCTATGCCTCAGCTACCACGGAACCACCGTGGTCGAGGACGGCCGCATCGCGCTGCGGCCCGGCCGCGTCACCGCGCTGGTGGGGCCGAACGGCAGCGGCAAGTCCACGCTGCTGCGCGCTCTGGCCCGCCTGCACCGCCCTGACCGCGGCACGGTGACGCTGGCCGACGGCGCCTCCGCGCTCGACCTGTCGGCCCGCGACTTCGCGCGGCGCGTGACGCTCCTGGCGCAGAGCCGCCCCACTCCCGGCGGCGTGCAGGTCCGCGACGTCGTCGGGTACGGCCGCCACCCCTACAGGGGGCGCTGGAGAGCCGGCGACCCCGGCGGCGCCAAGGCCGTCCGCCGGGCGATGGAGCTGACCGGCGTGACGACGATGGCCGGACGTCCCGTCGACGAGCTGTCCGGCGGCGAACTGCAGCGCGTGTGGCTGGCCACCTGCCTCGCGCAGGACACCGGCGTGCTGCTGCTCGACGAGCCCACCACGTTCCTCGACCTGCGCTACCAGGTCGAGCTGCTGGAACTCGTCCGCGACCTGGCCGACGAGCACGGCGTGGCGATAGGCGTCGTGCTGCACGACCTCAACCAGGCCGCCGAGATCGCCGACCACGTCGTGCTCCTGAGGGAGGGCCGGGTCCTCGCCGACGGCCCGCCCGCGCAGGTCCTCACCGAGGACCGGCTCAGCGACACGTACGGCATCCGCATCGAGGTCAGCCACGACCCCAGGACGGGGACCGTGATCACCCGGCCGATCGGCCGGCACACCCGAGACGTCCCCGCCACGACATGACAGGAAGCACCATGACCTCACTGCGCAGCGCGTTGACGGCGCTCGCCGCCATCGTGACCCTCGGCGCCTGCGGCACCACCGAGGCCCCCGTCTCCGAGCAGGCCCCCTCCCCCGGCGGCTCGACCGCCGCCGGCGTGACCGTCACCGACGACCGCGGCAAGCAGGTCACCCTCGACCGCCCGGCGACCAGGGTCGTCAGCCTGGAGTGGGGCGAGACCGAGATGCTGGCCTCCCTCGGCGTCATGCCCGTGGGCGTGGCCGACGTGAAGGGCTACGCCACCTGGAACACCTCCATCAAGCTCGACGCCTCGGTCAAGGACGTCGGCAGCCGGCAGGAGCCCAGCGTCGACTCCATCAGCGCGCTCCAGCCCGACCTCGTCGTCATGGAAGCCGAACGCGACACGGCACTGGTGAGCCAGCTGGAGAAGTTCGTGCCCGTGCTGGCGTTCAAGGGCAGCGACGCCAAGGACAACCTCAAGCGCATGCGCGACGACCTCGACAGGATCGCCGCCGCCGTCGGCAGAACCGCCGAGGCCGGCAAGCTCATGGCCGACTTCGACGCCGCGATGACCGCGGGAAGGGAGAAGATCGCCGCCGCCGGCGCCGCGGGCAAGCCCTTCGTCATGGCCGACGGGTGGAAGCAGGGCAGCACGATCTCGATCCGCCCCTTCGGCGAAGGCTCGCTCGTCTCCCAGGTCGCCATCCGCCTCGGGCTGAAGAACGCCTGGACCGGCAAGGTCGACGAGGTGTGGGGGCTCGGCGCCACCGACGTCGAGGGCCTGTCCGCGCTCAAGGACCCGGACATCCGCTTCTTCTACAACGCCTCCGACGGCGTCGACGTGTTCGCCGACGGCCTGGAGGACAACGCCATCTGGAAGTCGTTGCCGTTCGTGGCCAAGGGGCAGGTCACCAAGCTGCCCGACGGCATCTGGACCTTCGGCGGGCCGCTGTCGTGCCGGCAGTACGCCGAGGCGCTGGTGAAGGCGTACGCGGGTTGAGCGTCCCCGTCCTGACTCCGGCGCCCCCGGCCACGCCCCTGGGGCGGCTGGGGGCCGCCGGGGTCTTCCTGATCGCCGTGGCCGCCACCGTCCTGGTGGCGGCCGTGCACGTGACGCAGGGCACCTCGTCGGTGGGCGCGCTCGACCTCCTTGCCCTGCTCTTCGACGGAGCCTCCGGCGGCAGCGAGGAGGCCGCCCGTGTCCTGCTCGCCTCGCGGCTGCCCCGGCTGCTGGCAGGCGTCACCGTCGGCTGCGCGCTGGGCGTGGCCGGCTCGCTGCTGCAGTCGATCGCCCGCAACCCGATGGCCTCGCCGGACACCCTGGCCGTCAGCTCCGGCGCGCACCTCACCATCGTCACGGCCGCCGCGTTCGGCCTGACACTGCCCCTGCCGGTGTCCGGCGGCCTCGCCCTGTTCGGCGGGCTGGCCGCGGCCGCCCTGGTGATGGCCATGTCGGCGGGCGGGCGCAGCGGCACGACCCGGCTGATCCTGGCCGGCTCCGCCACGGCGATGGCGTTGCACTCGCTCACCAACCTCGTGATGATCCTCTTCGAGGAGGAGACCACCGGGTTGTACGCCTGGGGCAGCGGCTCTCTCGTGCAGGGCGACCTGCGCGCCGTCACCCAGTTCGGCCCTGTGATCGCGGTGGCGATGGCGGCGGCGATCCTGGCCGGGCCGCGGCTGGACATCCTCGGGCTCGGCGACGACACGGCCTCGGTGCTGGGCGTGCACGTACGGCGCCTGCGGTTGTGGCTGACGCTGCTGGCCATCGTGCTGGCGGCCGCGGCAGTGACCGTGGCCGGGCCGATCGGTTTCGTCGGCCTCTGCGCCCCCGTGATCGTCCGGCTGCTGCCGAGGTCCATCCCCGGGCTGCACCGGCACAGGTCCCTGCTCCCCCTTTCGGGGGTGGCCGGCGTGCTCATCGTGCTCGGCTCCGACATCGCGCTGCGTGCCGTGATGGGTGCGCAGGCCGGGGTGGAAGTGCCGCCGGGGGTCGTGACCACGCTGCTCGGCGCGGGCGCGATGGTGTGGCTGGCGCGCCGCTACCGGGACGCCGGGCCGACGCGCCGCCCGCCGGCCGCGCGCATCGGCTCCACCCGGTCGCGCGCGGCCTTCCTGGCCGTGGCCGGCACGTTGGCGGCGCTGCTGGCCGGGGCGCTGGTCCTCGGCCTGCTGGCCGGTGACCGGTGGCTGCTGACCGGTGACGTGCTCAACTGGCTGCAGGGCCGTACGAGCCGGGGCCTGACGTTCGTGCTCGACCAGCGTTACCCGCGTGTCCTGGCCGCCGTGCTGGCGGGGGCGGCCCTGGCCGTGGCGGGCACCGCCGTGCAGGCGGTGTGCCGCAATCCGCTCGCCGAGCCGGGCGTGCTGGGCGTCACGGCAGGGGCGGGCGTCGGCGCGATCTCACTGCTGACCATGGCCCCGGTGGCCGGTATCTGGGCCATGACCGGCGCGGCGGGCGCCGGCGCGCTGACCGCGTTCGGCCTGGTCTACGGGCTGGCCTGGCGCGGCGGCCTGAGCAGCGACCGACTCGTCCTCATCGGCATCGCCGTGCAGTACGCCTGTACGAGCCTCACCGTGCTGATCATCGTCAAGGCCGACCCGTGGAACACCGCCCTGGCCCTGACCTGGCTGTCCGGCTCCACGTACGGCCGCGTGCCGGCGCAGCTGATCCCGGTCGCGCTGGCTCTGCTGCTGGCCGTGCCGCTGCTGGCCTGGCTGCGCCGGGACCTCGACCTGCTCTCCCTCGACGAGGACAGCCCGCGCATCCTGGGCGTGTCCCTGGAGCCGGTGCGGCTGACCGCGCTCGCCGCCGCCGTGCTGCTCACCGCCACGGCGGTGTCGGCGGTCGGGGTGGTCGCCTTCGTCGGCCTGGTGGCCCCGCACGCCGCACGCGCCATGGTGGGCGCGCGCACCGCCAGGGTCCTGCCGGTGGCGGCGCTGCTCGGCGCGCTGCTGGTGAGCCTGGCCGACACACTGGGGCGTACGGTCATCGCCCCCGCGCAGGTGCCGGCTGGGCTCGTGACGGCGCTGATCGGCACGCCGTACTTCGTCTATCTCCTGTGGCGGGCCCGCGCCCACGCGGACGGATCATCGTGACGGCCTCGCCGGACGTCCGGGCGCCGCGACCGCGAGGGTGAGGTCGGCGGCGTGGTGGCAGGCCGCCGGCCGCCGCTCGCCGTACGCCCGCAGTTCGGGCTCGGCGGTGCGGCACGCCCCGGACCGGACGTGGGCGCACCTGGTGTGGAAGCGGCGTCCGGGCGGCGGCCTCGACCACCGACAGGTCGTGCGAGATGAACCTCCTCGTCGTGGGAGCGCCGCCCGTGGACCCGTCACCGGAACACGCCGACAGTGTCGCGGTGACGAGGAACACGCCGCCGCCGAGCCTGATCAGGTCGCGGCGGCTGAGTCCGGGAAGGTCGATCCGATCGGTCATGTCGAGGCTCCAAGGGCCGAGGGGGAGCAGGTGGCGTAGTAACCGGTTACTCGACAAGTTGCGCTGAACGTTAGGAGCCTTTTACACGATCGTCAGGACCCGATTTTCGAGGTTCGTGGCCGGCTGTGGCCGGGTTCGGCCTGGGAGTTCACCGTTCAGTTCCAGCGATTTGTTAGCAGGCCGTTACTCCGCGGCCACCCGGGCCATTGACGTACAACGGGACGGCTGCTTATCGTCAGGGCGGTCTTGATGTAACCCATTACTATGGAGGTGTCATGCGCGGTGACCATGCTCGCGAGCACTGGGTCGACGTCGCCGACGGACTGCTCGACGCGGTGACTCCCTACGCCACGCCTGGTCACGCGCAATACCGGCTGCCCGGCCGCACCAGCAGGTCGGGGCCCGAGTCCGACGGGCTCGAAGGGTTCGCGCGCACCTTTCTGCTCGCCGCGTTCCGCCTCGCCGGCGACCCGGCCGCCGCGCCCGCGGCCCTGCTGGAGCGCTACGCCGAGGGGCTCCGGCACGGCACCGACCCCGGCCACGAGTTCGCCTGGCTGCCCATCGCCGACGGCCACCAGACCATCGTCGAGGCCGCCTCCGTCGCGATCGCGCTGCACGAGACCCGGCCGATGCTCTTCGACCGGCTCGACCCCGGGGTCCAGGAGCGGGTGGTCGCCTGGCTGGGCGGCATCGTCGGCAAACACGCGTGGCCGTGCAATTGGGTGCTGTTCAAGGTGATCGTCGAGCAGTTCCTCGCCGGGGTCGGCGGTCCGTACGACCAGGACGAGATCGACCGGCACCTCGCCGACGTGGAACGCTGGTACGTCGGCGACGGCTGGTACACCGACGGCGCCGGCCAGAACTACGACTATTACTGCGGCTGGGCGATCCACCTCTACACACTGTTGTGGACCAGGATGTCGGGCGCCGACGCGACGGTCCACCGGGAACGGCTGCGCACGTTCCTCGACGGCTACCGGCACCTGTTCGCCCCCGACGGCGCCCCCATGCACCAGGGACGCTCGCTCACCTACCGGATGGCGAGCCTGGCCCCCCTCTGGCTCGGCACGCTCTTCGACGCCTCCCCGATCGAGCCGGGCGCCACCCGCCTGATGGCGGGCCGTACCCTCGACCACTTCGCCGCCCACGGCGTGCCCGACGAGCGGGGCCTGCTCAGCCTGGGCTGGCACCGCCCCTTCCTGCCCGTGACCCAGAACTACTCGGGACCGGCCTCCCCCTACTGGGCGAGCAAGGGTTTCCTGGGATTGCTGCTCGGCCCCGGCCACCCGGTGTGGGGCGCTCCTGCGGCCGAACCCGACGCCGGAGATCTCAGCCTGGCCCTCCCCGCGCCCGGCTGGCTGCTGCACCGGAGCGAGGGCGTCACCCGCCTGGTCAACCATGGCAGCGACGGCAACGATCCCGACACCGCCAGGGACGACCCCCACTACGCCAAGCTCGGCTACTCGACGCACACCGCGCCGGAGACCGGCCCCGGCGGCCGGGCCGAGAACATCGACAACCACCTCACCGTGCTGCTGCCCGACGGGCGGGCCACCCGCCGCCGCCGCATCGAGCGCATCGGCGTCGCCGACGGCTTCGCCGCCTCCCGCTACGCCGACGGGGAGGTGGTCGTGGAGACAGCGTCCGTGCTCGACGGCCCGTGGGAGGTCCGCGTGCACCGGGTGAGCGCCCCCGCGGGCAGCGTGGTCCGCGACGGCGGGCACGCCGTCGCCTCCGGCGAGCCGTGCGAGGTCACACCGGGCGGGCTCACCGCCTCGGTGACCGCCGCGGCCGGGAAGGAACTGGTCAGCGAGATCGCCGGGCTGCACGGCTGGCACACCGCCGCCGCCGCGCTCCGCCACGACGAGAACGCGTTCGGCACCTGCTCCGCGACCCCCTACCTCGTCGGCGTCCACCCGGGCGGCCGCGTGTCGATCTTCGTCTCGGCGGTGCGGCTGGGGCGGTCCCCGAACGCCGAGGGCCCGCAGATCTCGGTGCACGGCGAGCAGGTCTCGTGGAATGATTCCGGCGGCTCGCGGGTGGAAGTCCGGCTCGGACGCGAGCCCCACTACCGCCGGCATGGATCCGTGGGAGAACGCGTTGTCTGGACCGGCTAGACGTGTCACCATCCGCGACGTCGCCGCGCACGCGGGCGTCTCGGTGGCGACCGTCTCGCGCGCACTGGCCGGTGACTATCCGGTGCACCCGAGCACCAGGCGCAAGGTGCTGCGCGCGGTACGCGAGCTGGACTACGTGCCCAACGCGCAGGCCAGGGCGCTGTCCGTGGCCTCGCCCGGCGCGGTGGCCATCGTCATCCACTCGGTCGACTCGCCCTACTACGCCCTCATCGCCCAGGGGGTGGAGGAGCAGGCCGCCGCCGAGGGCCGCCTGTCCCTCATCTGCACCACGGGCAGCGACCCCGAACGTGAGCTGGCCTTCGTCCAGACCATGCGCGAGCAGCGGGCCGAGGCGGTGATCCTGGTGGGCGGCGTGGTGCTCGACGACGACTACCGAGAACGCATGTCGCGCTACGCGCACGGGCTGGCGGCCTCCGGCTCCCGTCTGGTGTTGTGCGGCCGGCCCCCGCTCGGTGACGGGGTGCCGGCCTTCACGGTCGACTTCGACAACACCGGCGGAGCCCGCGCGATCACCGCGCACCTGCTGTCCGCCGGGCACCGCCGCATCCTCTACCTGGGGATCCGCCCCGGCAACAGCACGTCGAACACCAGGGTCGCCGGTCATCGCGCGGCCCTCGCCGATCACGGGGTCACCGCGGACCCCGCGCTGGAGATGTGCTGCGACTTCGACCGGCGCAGCGGCTACGTGACGATGAAGCGGCGCCTGACCGAGGGACCGCGCGACTTCACCGCGGTCTTCGCCGCCACCGACCTCATCGCGGCCGGGGCCGTCAGGGCACTGCGCGAGCACGGGCTGCGCGTCCCCGATGACGTCTCGATCGTCGGCTACGACGACGTGCCCCCCGCCGAGGACATCGGGCTGACCACCGTTCACCTGCCGCACACCGAACTGGGCCGGGCCGCCGTACGCCTCGCGTTGTCGGGCAAGGATCCGCTGGCCGAACCGCCGATCACGCTCGGCACCCACACCGTGGTCAGGTGCTCGGTGAAGCCGCTGGGCAGCGGACGCTGAAGGGCGGGCGCATGCCCGCCCGCGTGGCGGTAAGACTTGTCTCATGGCAGACACGGCAGCTCCCTCAGGACGGGGCCTTCTCGCGGCCGCCGCGGGCTGCGCGCTGGCCGTACCGGTGGCCGTCTGGTGGCTGGTGGGCGACCTCAGCGCGGAGGTGCCGCCCGGCACGACCCTCGACCATCTGATCAGCCCGCCCGGCTTCGGCCCGTGGGCCGAGCGCGCCGTCGGCGTGGGCGCGCTGGTGGTGGCGGGCGTGACGGCGGCCCTGCTGGTGCGGGCGTCGCGGCGGCGCCGGTTCGACCGCCGGTGGTGGGCGGCGCTGATCCCGGTGCTGCTTGCGGGCGCCGTCGTGGGAGCCGGGTGGCGGGTCGTGACGGCGGGCACGGTCGGGGCCAACATCGGCGCCGGGCTGACGATCATGCTGGGCGGCGCGCTCGTGGTCCTGCTCCTGCTGTGGGCCGCCGGCTGGTCGGCGCGGCTGCTGCTGGCCCGGCGCACCGTCCGCTGACCGCACAGCTGACAGAACCGCGCCGCATTGTAAAGATCAATGCTGCGCGAAGCCTGCCCGGAAGTTTGGGCAAGATCTGCTTCGGATTTTCCCGGAATCGCGCGTCATCGTAAGGACATCAGGCGAACCCTGCCATCTCCCCGGGCCTCTGGAGCAGGTTTTCATGGTCAGACGTTCAATCGCCCTCGTCACCCCCGCCGTCGTCCTGCTGTTCACCTTATTCGGATTCGCGCTGCCGGCCCACGCGGTGACGCTGGAGCAGAAACTCGCCGCTCTCTCCTCGTTCAGCCAGCCCACCACCACGAGCGCCAACGCGTGGCGCAACGCGTGGGAGAACCAGTCCGCATGGGCCGACTACGCCTTCGACTGGTCCACCGACCTCTGTTCGAGCAGCCCCGACCAGCCGCTCGGCTTCGATTTCCGCATGTCGTGCAGACGGCACGACTTCGGTTACCGCAATTACAAGGACGTCAACCAATTCCCGGCCAACAAACCACGCATAGACGACGCCTTCCACTTCGATATGCGTCAGGTGTGCGCGCGTTACTCGGGAGTGTCCAAGGCCACCTGTGACGGGCTCGCCTGGACCTACTACCAGGCGGTCAAGGAATTCGGCAACCTGGTCGTCACCGACGAGCAGATCCAGAAAGTCAAGCGCGAGGCCGAACGGTCCGCCGCGCAGCGGTAAGCAGCGAAGGAGACTCCAGGTCACGGGCGTGACCTGGAGTCTTTCGTGTACGCCGGCCGACGGCAGGCAGCGCGGACGGATCTCCCTCTCTCTCGGCCATCCGGTGGACCGCCGCCACAAGGCTGGGGCAGGCTCGGTCCGGATCACCTACCAAGATCGAGGAGATAGTCATGCGGAGCGCACCGCCTGCTCTCGTGTCGGCCGTCGCGCTGGCGGCGAGCCTGGTCATCGTCGCTCCGGCGGAGGCCGCCGCGTCACGTCCGTGCCCGCTCATCTTCGGGCACGGCGGCTACCCGACCGGTGCCCGAGGCTCCGACACCTGGAACAGGGACCTGGTGCGCCAGCCCAACAACCCGGCCGCGATCCGCGCGTTCAAGTCCTGGGGAGCCTCGGGCGTTGAGGCGGATCTGCAGCTGACCAGGGACGGCACGAAGGCCGTGATGTGGCACAACACGTCGACCTGGGGGTTGAGCGGACGCAAGGCGAACGTCGGCCAGTTGTGGTGGGCCGCAGGCTCGGACAGGCTCAAGGGGCGCACGATCACCCGCGGCGCCTTCAAGGGCGAGACGGTCCACACCTTCCGCGGCTGGCTCGCCGCCATGCGCGCGAGCAGGATGATCGGCCTGGTCGAGATCAAACCGGAGGCACGGCAGTCTCTGCTCAGCCGGTCGGCCGCCATCCGGACGCGTGCCTGGCGCGAAGTCCTGGACCCGGTCAGGGAGACCTACCGTTCGCAGGAGGTGATCCTCTACTCACATGACTCGGCCGTGTCCGCCGAACTCGGGCGGCGCGTGCGCGCAGCGGGGATGGCGCGTGTGCTGACCGGACGGCCGATCTGGCCGGACGTCACCAAATGGGAGGAGCCGCCGCCGTCATGGCGCCAGAACGTCGGCGCTTGGAAACGTGCTCTGGACGGCGGCGCAGGCCGGATCGCCACCGATTACACGCCGCACCTCAGAAAGTGGCTGACGGGCAAATGCGGACGGGCGTCGAGCGCCGGTGACCGGGTGCGTTGAGCCGGCCGGATCGAAACCACAGCTGGATGGGGGGACCGTACGGTGGCACGCGGGAGGCACCGCGGATACGACCGAGAACCGAAAAACCCCGGGCCACACAAGTGACCTGAGGTTTCCTTCTGGTGCGCCGCCAGGGACTCGAACCCCGGACCCGCTGATTAAGAGTCACTAGGATTTGTGTCAGGCCATGCCCCAATGTGCCTCCTTGTACCGCTCCGTTCCTTTTCGTCGTTCGCGAAATGCCCAAAAATGTCACCGCGTGTTCATGGGTGCCGATGGCCGAAGAGTAACCACCGAGCAACCGGCGGGCGAATTACGCGGCCTTGAACATTGGCCCGCCGCTGGCAATGGACCCGTCTGCCCACTTGCGAACCTCGTAATCCCCTCTACTGGCTGCCGCAGATTTCGACATAAACAGCACGGCCGGACTTGCCGATGAGGATGAAATCCCCCCTATGGTGGCCTCGTGATCAGCGAGGTCCCCATCAGCTACTTTCGATTATCCGGTCTGACGGTCGCCACGCCCATGACCCGACCACGGCCATGAGGCGGTTTGGTTCATGCCTGCATGGTGGGGTACCTCTCGGCAAGACCCTCACCGATCAAGACCTATCTGGCGCTTGGGGAACGCCGTTCTTGAGGCTCTGTGGGGTTGACGCTCCATCGAGCGTGCCACTGAGTTAAACAGCTTGACTCACTCGATCATCAGGTTTGTCCCGCCAGCGCTGCCCTATTTGTGGGGCTGGTGCCCGGCCGACATCGACTCCGTCCAAGTCGGTTACATCGAGCATGGCCTGGAATAGATACATAGCGCGAACAAATTTAAGTATAGAAAGAATGACCACGGCCTCAAAAAGCCAGCGCGCCGCGCTTACGCCGCCGCTCTTGCTTCCATCTAGCGCCATGGCCAATAGGCACATGAACGCAGACAGGCCTGGGACGATAAGCGTGCCCAACCACTGGCGGCGGAGAACAGGGCCCACGCTCTTCTTGATCGTGCGAGCACGATTGCCAGACGCGCTCGCGTAGTGGGCGATGGCGGCAGCCGAGGCGGAGAAGATGATCGCGATGACGGCGCCGCCGATTCCGTACAAGTCCCGTCGATCGTCTTGCGGGATCCAACCGATGATGTCGCCGTGACCAAGGACCAGAACGAGCGCGAGGTGGGGACCAACGAGACAGGCCGTGGCCAGTAGATCCACCGTGGGGTGTTCGAGGATCAGGTCGGCGAGCCGGGATTCCCGCGACATGCGTGCCTCCTCGTATGTCTCCCTTGACCTTAGTCTCAGGTCGCGTCGACGGATAGACGCAGTTCGCGATCATGCTGAACTCCTACGTCCATGATGGCAGCCACGGCCGACGAATTTCGGATGGACTGGCCGCTGTCATCCAGGCTAGGGATGGTCCGCTTAGCAGTGATGCGCTCCTGCATGAGGTTCACATCCTCGGCGTGGGCATCTTCGCCGTTGTCCCAGTAGGTGAGCCTTGCCTTGGCCTTCTCGGTCACGTCGCTATGGGCGGCGAGTTCCATGACGTCGTCAAGCAGTTCGTGCTGAGCGCGCCGGTGAGCCTTGTCGGCAGCGACCTCTACCGTGATGGTGACCTTGATGTCTCCATACTCCTCACGCAAGGTCCTCATGGTTCGGCCTAGCCGGTTGCCTGACTCGGCCATCACAGCTGCCCTGCTTGTGCCCACTCGCAACTCCATCATGCGAGCGCCGTTAGCCTTCCTGATCTTCTCCATGGCGCTGCTGTTGACGATCGCCCGAACCTTGATCTCCCGGTCCAGCAGAGACAGGCCGTTGATCCACTCCTCTAGGGCTGAACACCCTGGGGCTGAGGTCGAGCCGCGGATCATGCCGACAACGTTGCCGAAGGAGAGGAAGCAAACGACGGATGTCTCCAGCAGCCCCTGGTTCTCGGCGGAGGTGAACTGCTCGATCGAACCGTCCTCAAAGTTGATACGTTCCACCCATTCGGTCTCGTCCTTGACCTTGCCCAAGAGCAGGTGATCTTGTTCGTTGTACGTGATCACGTGACCAACCAGCGTGCGCAGCTTGCCCAGGTGGGTCCTTTCCTTGATGGAGGCGTGGAAGACCTTACCCAAGATCTGAGGCCAGTCGATCTGTTCGATCCTCTGATTCTCCTTGTCGACGATCTCGAAGAACGCCACTGTGCGTTCCTTATCACGTCTGATCGTCACGGCAGTGCCACCCGCCTATCTAGGGGTCGAAGCAGAGGATTGTGCTGACTATCCCACAACTGCGGTGACAGAACCTCACGATCTGCCCGACTTGGGCCCCCGGCAGCATCAGCTATTTGAGAAGCCCGTTGCTTGATCAGAGTGCGTAGTGCGTCGAGACGTCGACACTCCCCTTAGATCAGGTACTCATCGGCCAAGGAGGGCAGATGGAGCGGCAGAGGAAGTGTTGAGGCGATGTCGGTGTGAAGGGCGGCCCGGCGAAGCGCTTGGGTGTACGTCGCCCAGGCCCAGTGGTCGTCTCCGGGCTGGAGGAAGGCCGTAACGATCTCGATGGGGTTGGGGTTGCTGCCTTGTTTGAGGGCATTCCTGGTCTGGTCAGGATCGAGCTTAGTGACCGTTAGAGGGGTCTGCATCTGGTCTGATCTGGGGTTCACGGCGTAGAAGACGTGGTCGTTGAAGGGGTACACGCCACTGGTCCGGCCGTACGCTTCTTCCTTGACGCCGAGCCCTCGCGGGACCTCTTCCTGAGCGTCACGTTCGCGGATGCGGATGACGCGAAGGCCGGGGCATTTCGCGGGCAGGAGATGCTCAACGCCGTCTTCCGCGGGGTCGCGGCCGGGTAGTACAAGACTGAACCTATTTCAGGCTCCGCATCGAGTGCCCTGGTCACAGCATGATCGCAAGTCCGAGGTTAGCCCCATGACGCAGCAGAGCTCCTGGTAGATGGGTTGATCACCACAACCACGCCCATCACAACCAGGAGCTCTGGGTGCTGTTCTATCGTGCCGCCGTCGATTTGTCGCATCAGCGCCTGAACTACGTCGCCGGGGTGATCCGGCGCCACCGTAAGTCCATGAGGTCGATCTGGCGGCGGCTCAACCCTGGCCGACAGGCCCTGCTGGTGCTGGTCTACCTGCGTAAGGGCGAGACCTACGCCGAACTCGCGGCTGGCTTCGGGGTGTCGGCGGCAACCGCATGGCGGTACGTGGAAGAGACGGTGGCGCTGTTGTCAGCCCGCTCGCCCAAGCTCGTCCAGGCGCTGCGCAAGGCCAAGCGGGACGGGCTGCACTACCTGGTGCTGGACGGCACGCTAATCCATACCGACCGGATCGCCGCTGACCGGCCGTACTTCTCCGGCAAGCACCGTGTGCACGGGATGAACGTGCAGGTCATCGCCTCACCAGATGGGACGATCCTGTGGACCTCGGGCGCCCTGCCCGGCAAGGCCCACGATCTGACCGCTGCCCGCATCTGGGGCATCCTGCGCGCACTGGAGCAGGCGGGGATCATCACCCTGGCGGACAAGGCGTATCAGGGAGCCGAAGGCCCGGTCCGCACCCCGTACAAGGGCAAGCACAAGCCCGAATCCCAGAAACACGCCAACCGCGCCCACGCCAGGCTCCGCGGCCCCGGCGAACGCGCAAACGCCCAGCTCAAAGGCTGGAGAATCTTGCGCAAGCTACGCTGCAGCCCGTCCAAGGCCGGCCACCTCTGCAAGGCCATCGCCGTCCTTCAAAACCATCGCGTCACCCAAGCCGGGTGAGCCTGAAATAGGTTCACTGTTGGGGGTGAGGTGCTGGTCTTGGAGCCAGTCCCAGCCACGGGTGCGGAAGGTGCTGGTCCGGATGAAGACGGCACGGTCGTGGGTGGCCTGGTCGATGCCGAGTGCCGCGATGAGGAACTCGGCGATTCGGATCCGGAAGTTGCCGTCCTTCGGCCGGGGCAGCCTTCCCTGGCCGGCGGTCAAGGCGAGAGGCAGGTCAGCGTAGGGCAGTTCCTCGGTACCGTCGCTGGTGGCGAGTTGGGCGGTCGCAGTGCCGTCGCTGGTGATGCGGACGACGATGGGAATGTCGGCGCCGTTGTGGGTCTCGAGCCAGATGCCGATCAGTTCGAAGTCACCCGTGATTCCAGGCGGGGCAGGGAGCACGCCCACGCGCCCCAGGGATCGTAGAGCGTCCTGAACCGCTGCGGTGGCGCGGTGAATGTCGCCCAGCGTGAACTGCGTCCCGGGGAGAGTCTTCTTAACCACCTTGGCATCGGGCTTCGGCACATAGTGGTTGATGGGATGGATGCACTGCAGGCGCCGGTTCAACGGCGGAAACACCTGCTTCAGGACACTATAAGGATCATCCTTGAACCTATTTCAGGCTCCGCATCGAGTGCCCTGGTCACAGCATGATCGCAAGTCCGAGGTTAGCCCCATGACGCAGCAGAGCTCCTGGTAGATGGGTTGATCACCACAACCACGCCCATCACAACCAGGAGCTCTGGGTGCTGTTCTATCGTGCCGCCGTCGATTTGTCGCATCAGCGCCTGAACTACGTCGCCGGGGTGATCCGGCGCCACCGTAAGTCCATGAGGTCGATCTGGCGGCGGCTCAACCCTGGCCGACAGGCCCTGCTGGTGCTGGTCTACCTGCGTAAGGGCGAGACCTACGCCGAACTCGCGGCTGGCTTCGGGGTGTCGGCGGCAACCGCATGGCGGTACGTGGAAGAGACGGTGGCGCTGTTGTCAGCCCGCTCGCCCAAGCTCGTCCAGGCGCTGCGCAAGGCCAAGCGGGACGGGCTGCACTACCTGGTGCTGGACGGCACGCTAATCCATACCGACCGGATCGCCGCTGACCGGCCGTACTTCTCCGGCAAGCACCGTGTGCACGGGATGAACGTGCAGGTCATCGCCTCACCAGATGGGACGATCCTGTGGACCTCGGGCGCCCTGCCCGGCAAGGCCCACGATCTGACCGCTGCCCGCATCTGGGGCATCCTGCGCGCACTGGAGCAGGCGGGGATCATCACCCTGGCGGACAAGGCGTATCAGGGAGCCGAAGGCCCGGTCCGCACCCCGTACAAGGGCAAGCACAAGCCCGAATCCCAGAAACACGCCAACCGCGCCCACGCCAGGCTCCGCGGCCCCGGCGAACGCGCAAACGCCCAGCTCAAAGGCTGGAGAATCTTGCGCAAGCTACGCTGCAGCCCGTCCAAGGCCGGCCACCTCTGCAAGGCCATCGCCGTCCTTCAAAACCATCGCGTCACCCAAGCCGGGTGAGCCTGAAATAGGTTCCTTGTTGATCGCCTCGAAGTAGGCCGGGGTTCGGATTTCGACGATGGCAGCACGACGATCGATACTTCTGCCAATCACTTGTTCGATGTGTTTGATCCGGCGGGCCGCCTGGGTTCCCTGTCTCTCGCCTTTAGCTGGCCGGGGGATGCCTGCGGCCATGTCGCGCTGGTGACGAAGTTCCACCGTGAGGTTGCACGGGCCGTTGAAGGCGCGGGTCTCGATGACCTCACCGTCATCTGCGGTCCGGGTAGTTGGAGTTGTTTCGTTGTAGCCGAGACCCTGCGTGATCGCGGCAAGGATGGCCTGCCGGGTAACTGGCGACTCAGTCCACAACTCGAGTGTGTAGGACGCATGGGTGTCCGCGTCGGGACGGAAGAGGCGAGGCACGGCGGTCTTGGCTTCTTGAAGGTCGGGCACCGCCACGATTCCCAGTGGCTCCAAGATCTTCCCCATGCTGACGTGAAGGTCATAGTGGTCGATCGGCAAAAAGCCGGTCTTGGCCGCGTGCAGCACTGACTTCGCTGTCTTGTCGTCAGCATCTTCATCACTCGGGGCGCTGAGCTTGGTGCCGGTGGAGTAGAGGGCGTAGGCGGACACCGGCTGGTTGACGTAGGCCGCCGGGGCGATGACGACGTCGTGTGGGTCGGGGAAGGCATGGTGGGTGAGGTTGGCCAGAGCGTGCGCGAGTCCAGGGTTCCAGGCCCACCGATAGCCATCATCGAAGCGGCGTCGCCCGATGCTGGCGCTCACGAGGGTGGGCTGCTCGGCCGCCCGCAGGTAACCGCTGCCTGCGAGGAGCCAGAGCGTCATGCTTGGCGACCCGCCTCCTCTCGCGGGCACGTATCGAACGGGTTGCAGGGGGAAGCGGACAGTGCTGAGCTCGGCATGGACACGGGCTCGGCCGTGAGTCGGCACGGTCTCCACATGAAAGTCGATCTTTGGTGCCCACAGGCCGGCTCCGAGCTTGGGGTCGTCGAGGCGCTCGGGCGGCCACCAGATGGCAGAACGGTGACCGGAGTTGTCTACTGGGCCGAGGATGAACGAGCGGTGTTCTCCACGGATCTGCATCCCGGCGGCTGCGACGAGGCCAGCGAGGTAGCCAGGCAGCATCCGAAAGACGGCCGGGTCCGGTTTGGCGGTGCCATTCGGGTGGGTCCGGCTTGCGAGAAGGTCCAGTTCGGTTGGCTGCCAGTCGAGTTCTTCGTCATCGAGCAGGTCGAACCAGTCCAGGTCCGGCCGCGCGGACGTGACGCGTGTCGAGGCCCAGACGGCGACGGCGGTGCGGATGACCTGCCGGTCGACGCGAGCGTGGCTGATGAGCCAGTACTCGTCGTCGACGTTGCTGGCCACGTGGATGATGTTGGGGTCGAGGGTGTTCAGGAGTTCGACGAGAGACCAGGTGGGCAGTTTGCGGTCATCCCCATAGGGGGCCTGGCTTTTGATCCGACGCAGCCACAGCCTCGGGAACCTTGCTGTCAGACACGTTACTGGCAGCGACGCTCCGGGCGTGATCTCATAAGCGATGAGTCGGAGATGGTCGTAACGCGGCATCAGTGCCCCATGTCTCGGTTGCGGAACAGGTCACCAAGCAGGCCCCAGACGGCCTCGGCGATGGCATGGTCGCGGATATCTTCCACGGACGCGCTGTTTGCGGGCTCTTTGAGCAGCCGGGACAGATGTTGGTCGGCCGCCACGATCAGGCTGGTGCGGGGCGTGTCTGGTGCCCGCTCGTCCGGATCGGCATGTCGAGGAGCGAAGGCCGCGTCGGTAAGGATTACGTGCGTGGGCTGGTGGCCGCGGATGCTGCGTCCGATGGTTTGGCCCATCGGGACGAGAGCGTTGGCGACAAAGGCGGGCCGCTCGGTCCGGTCGTCAAGGCGGCGGAAGAACACCGGGCGGCTCATCAGGTTGTACCAGTCGGCGCGCGCCTTGTTGCCCAGCTTCTTGGCCGCTTCCGCGATCGAGGATAGGGGCGTCGTGGACGAGCCGCCGGCGGGGTCCATGAGGTAGGCCATGGCACGCTGATTGATGAGGGAGAGCGGAAACTTGGGGTCGGTGGGCGGCGGGTGAATACGCGCCAAGTAGAACACCGCGCCGAGGGCAGCAGTGCGATTGGCGTTGAGTATGTTGTAGCCGCGTTGGATCGCCATCTCCGCAGCGACAAGAATGTCATCTCCGGACTCTGGAAATTTGGTGATCATGCGGCGGTGGAGGCCGTACTGGCCGGGATCGTTGGCGTCTGGGGTCACGTTGCGGGCGCGGTAGGGAGTTCTCAGGTTGATGTGCTCGGCCACCAACTTCGCTTCAGCTCCGCTGAGCACGACGAACAGGACCTGCTTGCGGTCGTCGTCAAGGTCAGCCCGTACTTGCTCCAGCAGGCTGACCACCGCTCCAGGCCGGGGCAGACAGATCCCGCTGACGAGCTGCCGGAGGGCGTCGTTGCGTTCCGTTCCCTGCCGCCCGGACACCGCGATGGGCTTCTTACCGTCCGGGCGCAGGCTCTTCCGGAACCACAGCTTGCTCTGTGCCAACGCGCGCCGGTCCTCCAGGGGCTCCCGCAGGACCGCCGATGGAGGAATCGGGATGTGGTAGAACGACGAGCCCGGCGCCCAACTGGTGGCCGAGGTGAGAATAACGTGCGGTCCCTGGATACCTTCGGGTTCCAAGACGTCATGCATGTGGTGCAGGAGCCACCGACCGACGCCGCGGATCCACAGGATCCTCAACGCGCCGGTGTTCCCCAGTCGGTTGGGCAGCCACTGCAGCGCAAGTAGGTTGCCCATGGGTGCTTCAGGGATCAGCGGCTGGTAATCGCGGGGAGGTTGCTGCCGCCAGAAAGTGTCCTCATCGTCCAGGGGCAGAGATTCGGCCACCGCCGGATAGAGCGTGGACATCTCGAAGAAAGAGGTGGTGATACGGCTAGCCCAGAACCCTGCTTGGAAGAGCATCGTAAGCATGGCAACGTTGGCACGGACATGAGCTTGTTGCCCCGGCGGTGCGTGTTCCATCAGCCAGTCATTGATCGCCTCGTCGATGGCGTCTTCGTTGGGGATGTCGGCCTGCAGAGCCGCGACCATTTGGGCGAGTTGCTCGGGGACTGCGGTCAGGATGCCTTCGGTGAAAATCTCCAGGTGTTGGCGGAAGAAGTCGTCGGCGGCGTCCTCGAGCGCGGCATTGTCATCCATGCGCTTCAGCGGCAGCCCATGCATCATTCGAGCGACCTGCAACAGCAGTGAGAATCCGGTGAACGGTGCCTTTCCTATCACCTCGTACAGGCCTTGGTCGTTCAGGACGAGTTCGTAGAGCTTGTCGATGGCGCGTTGGTGGATCCGGTCGTAGTCGTTGAACCGGATAACGTTGCGGTCCCGGAGTTGGAGCCGGCCAATCCGGTCGAAGCCGTTCACCTTGCTGATCGTGGTCCGGTCGGTCCAACCCTCGCCGGGGGCGACAAGGGTTTCGTACTGCACGAACCGGTCGTCGAGGTCCTGCTGTACGTTGTCCGCCTCGTCGATGATGATCAGGTCGCTGTGATGCTGACAGGCTTCGAGCCACCGCATCTTCCCCTCAGACGGCTCGGCCCGGCTGGCGACAAGACCGGGCGCGGTCGTCACCCACACCTGCGCGTGAGCGATGCGCCTCTCGGTCTCCTGATGGGGACAGACGGCTAGCAGCGGGCAATCGTGAATCTTGTTCTCGCCATCGGTGGAGCGCAGAGCGTTCCGGCAGGGAAAGTTCTCCGGCGAGAGTGGCGCCCACTCGGGATGGTTTGTCTCGCGCACTGGGTCGAGCAGGCAGATCGTGTTGACGAAGTCAGCCGCGGGATCATCGTCAGTGGGGAAGACACTGGGCGAGGTTGCCAGCGTCGACCGCCAGTACCGTGCGGCGTGTTCAGTGCGGCTGTTCTTACCGACCAGCGGCACGGCGTCGATCCCGACGCTGCGCAGGAACGACACTTTGGCATAGACATCGGTGACCGACCCGACTACCAGGGTGACGTGGTAACCCTTTCTGACTCGGTCCCCGGTCATCAGGTCGGCTAGCGTGGACTTGCCGCTGTTCATCAGTCCGACGATGTGCTCGACCCCGTCGATGTCGAAGGTCTCGGGCATCTCGATGAGTTTGCCTGTCTCGTCGTCGACAGCGCAGAAGACGATCTTGTCGAGGCGGTCGACCCAGTTCCGGTTCGTGATCTCAGGCTTGCCCGCGAGCGCGCTATCGAAGCGCACGGCAACTGGTGCCAGATCCTCCTCGAAAATGATTCGCCAAGCGTCGCGCTCCCGATCCTGCCGTAGCGTCAGGGCGGGAGGAGGCGGCAGTACCTTGATGTCCTTCGGGATGCGAACGCGTTCCTCGACCTTGTCGCGCCTCAAGAAGGTGTAGAGCTTGCCCGGCTCAGCCTGAGGTCGCACGGGTTCGAGGGCGTAGGACACCGGATCGGTCAGCGCCGCCTCGTAGTAGTCGAATCGCTGGGGGCACACCGACGAGCGATGTGGAACGAAACCGGTCTGATCGTTGATCTTCCGGGTCGCGTCATCCGTACGGGTGAAACCACGGACCTCGACAGGCAGTCGCCGGTAGTGATCGAGGGACAGTCGCCAGTAACCCCGCCGGCCCATGTCGCCCATCCGGTGCCTGAGCCTGCGCACCACTGGTTGGAGCTCCGGCTCCACGATCACGTAGCCGGACAGGATCGGCCACAGCGCACCAATCGGTTCGCCTTCGAAGTGGCGGTGCAAGAAGTGCAGGCCGAGTTCGAGCGCGACCAGGTCACGTGCCGACAGGCGCCCCACCGGGAGGACATCGCTGTCCTTCAGCTCGTTCACCAGCTCCTGGCACCACGAGGAATGATCCCTCATTGCTTCACTACCTCCTCAGCCCTGGCGACAACACCGGCGACAAAAGCGTCCTCGCTAACGACGGAGACACCGGACACCCTCCCCTGCAACTCGGCCCGCAGGTCGGCGACATATCCTGGTTGGTCAGCACGATGTTTCGGCAATACCAGGAAGCGCCTGTCGCATGGCGGGTCGGGTCGCCACGTGAATCCAAGCCCCAAAAGACCCGGACTCACCTGGTCCTTGGCGTCCGCACCCCACACCTCGACCACGTCGCGTCCGGACAGGAACGACACCCGGATGTCGTAGGCGTCCAGGCCCGGCCAGGCCTCGACGCTGATCGTTCTCTCCGCCGACATCTCGGCGAGACGGTCCAGGACTCTGGCCTCGACCAGTCCGGGATCGTGGAAAAATCTCCTGGTCGCGCGGTGCTGAACGTAGTAGCCGCCCACTGTGTCAATGACGAGATCAGTTGTGCGTCCAGTGCAGCCCGTGGTGCCGCAGCCGTCGGTGCCCCGCTGCGTAGGGTTACCGCATACGTCGCAGACATCGATCTTCACCTGTCCTTGGGAAGCCCGATGCACGTAAGCCGCCTGGATGAAACGCTGTATCATCGGCTGTCCGTTGCGCCCACGCTTGGGAAATCGGCCGGTGAGCCGGCGTACTTTGGCTTCGGTCAGGATTGGGTTGTCAATGAGGAGCCGACGTAGTTCGCAGTAATGGGTTTGGACTTCGGCCTCGTCTTTCGCGTTCAATTCCGCGACGAGCATGAGCTCCCGGAACACCAGGTTCTCAACCAGTTCGGCTTCGACATCACGGATCGACAGCCGCGCTGCCTGCTCTGCCATCGGCGTCAGTTCGTCGCCGTCCAGCAAGCTCTCCTCGATGTCGGCTACCGATAGGCGTAGAGCGATCGGCCACTCCCTGAACGGCCTTCGGCACAGCTCGAAAAGCTTGAGATCGTTTTGCGGCGGGATCTCTCCCGCGGTATGGAATCGCCACCACAATCGCGTCATCCCCGATCGCCACGGCACTGAACCTATTTCAGGCTCCGCATCGAGTGCCCTGGTCACAGCATGATCGCAAGTCCGAGGTTAGCCCCATGACGCAGCAGAGCTCCTGGTAGATGGGTTGATCACCACAACCACGCCCATCACAACCAGGAGCTCTGGGTGCTGTTCTATCGTGCCGCCGTCGATTTGTCGCATCAGCGCCTGAACTACGTCGCCGGGGTGATCCGGCGCCACCGTAAGTCCATGAGGTCGATCTGGCGGCGGCTCAACCCTGGCCGACAGGCCCTGCTGGTGCTGGTCTACCTGCGTAAGGGCGAGACCTACGCCGAACTCGCGGCTGGCTTCGGGGTGTCGGCGGCAACCGCATGGCGGTACGTGGAAGAGACGGTGGCGCTGTTGTCAGCCCGCTCGCCCAAGCTCGTCCAGGCGCTGCGCAAGGCCAAGCGGGACGGGCTGCACTACCTGGTGCTGGACGGCACGCTAATCCATACCGACCGGATCGCCGCTGACCGGCCGTACTTCTCCGGCAAGCACCGTGTGCACGGGATGAACGTGCAGGTCATCGCCTCACCAGATGGGACGATCCTGTGGACCTCGGGCGCCCTGCCCGGCAAGGCCCACGATCTGACCGCTGCCCGCATCTGGGGCATCCTGCGCGCACTGGAGCAGGCGGGGATCATCACCCTGGCGGACAAGGCGTATCAGGGAGCCGAAGGCCCGGTCCGCACCCCGTACAAGGGCAAGCACAAGCCCGAATCCCAGAAACACGCCAACCGCGCCCACGCCAGGCTCCGCGGCCCCGGCGAACGCGCAAACGCCCAGCTCAAAGGCTGGAGAATCTTGCGCAAGCTACGCTGCAGCCCGTCCAAGGCCGGCCACCTCTGCAAGGCCATCGCCGTCCTTCAAAACCATCGCGTCACCCAAGCCGGGTGAGCCTGAAATAGGTTCACTGGCAGCAATCCCTGCTCCGCCGACGTGCGGGTCAGGTACTCGCCTGCGTCCATTCGACGTCGATCGTCCCTAATCCTTGCGAGCCCTGCCGCCAACAGCATTACGGTGACGTAGTCACCGTCTTCCTCCCGGAACGACAGCCCCTCAGCCCAGCCAGCCGCATCCAATGCAGCCAACTGGACGTCGGCGTTCTTCGACCCTGACGGCGTCACCGCGACACCTCCGTCACGAAAAACATCAAATGGGACATTGCTCGATTGCCATGCGGAGGGGCACGACGGTTTGTGATTAGCAGTTCATCCATGGCTGTGAAACCTTGGTGGTGAGCCGCCTTCTTAGGCGGACGGTCCGAACTGGTCCAACCTGCCCTCGGACACCCGATGTCGCTCTCGGTGTGCCATCGGCTGGGCTGCGTGACCAAGGTACGCTCATCTGCAGACAATTTCTCAGGCGTCGGGGATCTAAGAGCTAGCGTCTTAGGGCTCGCAGCGCCCGTACGAGTTCCGGGCCCTGACCAAGCGGATCGCGGACCTGCTGCGCAAACGCCCGGAGCCACGCGGTATCTTCGGCGACCTGGTCTGGGCCTTCCTCAGCGAGGTACCGCGCAAGAACTCCTGGCAGTGTCGGTCCACATCGGCCATCCCAACATCAACCGGTTCGAGCACCTGCTGGCCGGCGCCAAAAGGGACGCCGACCTGTTGGGGGACGAGGTCCGTGGCTACGTGGTGGAGCATCGGGGGCGGCCCGACGCCACGACGATCCGTCATCAACCGGCGATCCCGTTTTCCGTGCCAGGTGTTGGTGAGATCGCTCGGACGCCTGCCGCGGCGTTAGCCGATTCCACGAGCTCTGGACTACCGAGCGGTCGAGTACCCTGCTCGGCCGCCTTGAGCTCGACCAGTTGGTTTTCCACGACCCTGAGTGTGTGAAACTTGCGCGCGGTCACCATGACCCGCCCCTCCATCGACCCGACCGTGTCGTTGTATGCCTTGACTGACCGGTCGAGGGACTTACCCAGGGTGTTCAGATGCCCGCCCATGACCGAAAGCCGCTCGTACAGTTCGCGGCCGAGTTCGTAGACCTGCTTGAGGTTGTCCTGTAGCGCCGCCTGTGTCCACGCGAACGCCACGGTGCGGAGCAGGGCGATGAGCGAGGTCGGCGTGGCGATCAGGACGTTCTTGGCGATCGCGTACTCGTGCAGGGTTGGTTCCTTCACCAGCGCCGGCTGGAGGAAGGCGTCGCTAGGCACGAAGAGCACGACGAACTCCGGCGAAGCGGCGACCTTCCGGAAGTACTCCTTGCTTCCGAGCGCATCTACGTGCTGGCGCAACTGCCGGGCGTGGTCGGCCCAGTGCCTGTCCGCGTCAGTCTCATCGACGGCCTCGATCGCGGACATGAATGCGGACATCGGAACCTTGGCGTCCACGACGACATGTTTGCCACCCGACAGGTGAATCACCATGTCAGGCCGGAGCGAACCCTCGTTGTCGGCGAAGTGCACCTGAGTGTCGAAGTCGCACCGCTCGACCAAGCCTGCCTGTTCCACGGCCCTCTTGAGATGCATCTCGCCCCAAGACCCGCGCACTTGCGGCTTCTTGAGCGCCTCGACGAGCGCCCGGGTTTCCTTCCTGGTCCGCTGTCCCTCCTCGGTCAGGGTGATCAGTCGCTGGTTCAGCGTGGCCTCGGCCGCGATGCGGGTGGTGGAGAACTCCTTGAGCTGCCGGTCCATCTCCGACAACTGATCATGGACCGGCTTGCTGGCCGCGTTCAGGGTCGTTTCGGCCATGGTCACCAGCTCGGCCTGGGACTTCTTCAGCATCTCGTTGGTCGCTGCGCGCAGCGTCTCCTCCAGGAGTCGATTGTTGTCCGAGCGGGTCTGATCGAGCTCTTGGCGGACAGCTTGCACTGTCGCGGCCTGCTCCAGCAGCGCCTGCTTCTGCATGACCAGCTCCGCCAGCTGCGTCTTCAGGTCCTGGATCTCCGAGCGAAGGACTGACTCCTTCGCCTTCAGCTCGGTGATTGAGAGCTCGGTCTCACGGAGACGACGACCGACTTCCGCTCCCCGCGTCTGCTCCGACTGAAGTTCCAGTTGCAGACGCTGTGCGTCAGCTTCCTCCCGCTTGAGGCTGCTCCGAGTCGCCTCCAACTCGGCGCTGAACCGACCGAGCTGCTCGTCCAGTGTCCTGCGCTCGGTCAGGGCGGTGGTGTGTGCCTGACTCAAATCGGCCAGTTGCCTCTGGGCCTTGTCTCGTTCGGCACGCAGCGCATTCGCCTGCTCGGCGGCCTGGGTTCGCTGTTCCTCGGCGAGCTTCAACGCAACACGTTCGTCCGCCGCGCGGCCACGGGCGATCAGATAGGCGATCATGGCGCTGACCAGCGTGAGCACGATCGCCAGCACGACAAGGTAGAAGGAGGTCATCTCAGCCCACCCGCTTCCAGCCCTGACACCCGCTGGTCTCGAAGAACTCGCCCCTCTTGAGGGACACCCTGGTCTGGCCCTGGGTGTCGTCGTTGGCGATGAGGGCGTCGAACTCGCCGAAGGCGTTCTCAGGCGGGCCCAGCCGTACTTCGAGGCTGTCGGCCCCAGCCGTCTTGTAGGTGCCGGGCTCGATGTCCTCGCCGAGGAGGTGCTGACCGTCACCGGAGAAGGCGGTCTGCGGGCCGCCTTTTCCCTCCAGATTCGCCATGGGCTCAGCGGTGATCATCTGGGTTGCGGTAGGCACCGACTCGGTCTGCATGGTCTCGGTCACCGTAACGATAGGGCGCGGGGAGGCTGTGGTCCCAACGTCTCTACCCACGCCGATGATCGACGAGACGATCACGGTCAGGCTGTCACCGGGACGGGCCGAGCGCACTACGGGGGCGGCAGGCTGCCGGCCGGGCTGGGTGAAGGGCTGCTGATCCAGCGGCTGTGGATAGGAGACCGTGCCTGGAATCTGGTTGGTCATATCGAGTCCTCTCGCGGTCGGACTTCGAGCCCGAAGGGGTTGATGAGAGAACTGTGTCGCAGGGTACTTGACGAGCGCTGAATTCATGGCGATAACCCCCCTTATCACCATTTTGTTAGAGATGGAACAAGGAGGTGCATGTACAGTGATGATCGCGACCACAGACGCTCAGGGAGAAGGGGGATCGCCATGGTCGAGCGGCGACGCTCCCTGATCTCCTTCGCCGAGATCGCAAGCTTGGCTAAAGTCGAGCGCCCCGTCGCCACGACCTGGGCCCGCCGCTACATCGACTTCCCCGAGCCCATCTCCCGCGACCGCGGCCAACCTCTGTTCGACAGCGAACAGGTGGTGTCGTGGCTACTAGAAACGGGGCGCGGCAACGCCGACCCAGGCACGCTACGGGCCGAGTTGGCCCTCCACAGCCTAAGTGCCTGGCGTGACCACCTGCCCGCCTCTGCCCTGGTCGCGACGCTTACCTCCCTGATCTGCCTACGCCATCACCTGGACGAACCGTTGCGCATCACCTCCTGGGATGCGCTGGTACCGCACGCCGCCCGCGTCGACTTCGACGACGCTCATCTCCTGGCCGAGCTCAGCACGCTTCCCACAGATACCGGCGTCGAACTCGCTGGCTTGGCCGATGACTTGATCGACGCCGCCTACACAGCCAGCGAGGCGTTCGAGTGGGTGCTGGACAGGTGCCACCAACTGGGCGCCGGGCAAATGGCCCTCGATGAACCGGTGCCGCTGGTTTCACAGATGCTCGCCCAGCTCTCCGGAGCCGCGACCCTCGCCGAGGGGAGCATCGTCGTCATACCGTATGCCCGGACCGGTGGACTGCTGGCATCAGTGCACGAGCAAGCGCCCGAACACTCTCTTCTCGCCGCCGATCCGGATCCGGCCATGGCCCGCCTGATTCGTCGCCGAATGTTCGTGCACGGGCTCACTGATCTGCAGTTCGACGTGGCCGACGGCCACGAGCCGAACATCGACGGCTGGGGGAACCCTGACCTCGTGGTCTGCGCCTTGCCCTACGAGCCCGCGGAGACCCGCCGGGCTCACTCGATACTGACACGCATCGCCGATCTCATCGACTGGCTCGACCAAGACCGGGTCGCCGTCGTACTCGGACCAGCCGATGCCCTGGCCCAGCCGCTTGCACCGCATGAAGACGCTGATTTGCTCCGCCGCTGGTTCCTCACCGAAGGCCTGCTCAAGGCGGTGGTCACTCTTCCCGAGGGTGTGTTCCGTCATCGCCCCGGTTACCGGACGGCCGTGTGGGTGCTGTCCCGGACTCCGGAGAAGCGGCGTACCGGCCTGGTGATGCTGGCGGACCTGTCCTCCATCCCGATCAGTGAGCAGTCGGTCGACACGTTGGTGGCCGACGTCGACATCTTCCGGGCCGCCGGCTGGAACGAGGATCGCAGGCACGCCGTACGGCACGGCGTGATTCTTCCCATTCAGGTCCTCAACGACCGACCCGGCACCGCTCTCACCCCGCGGCACCGGCCGCGCGAGACCCGGCACACCGAGACAGTGCGGGAGCGACCGGCTCGTATCTCGGAACTGGAGATCGAATTCGCCAAGCTGATGCACCAGGAGCCAGCCGAGCTTCGTGTCCGGGCTATCGAACGGCAGGGCGACCAGGTCGTGCGGACCAGCGTCGCCCGGATGCTCAAGGAGCGCCGGATACGGAAGATTCCCGGTCATCGGGTCAAGGACGAGCATCTCAGCGCCGATGGCGAACTGGTCGTCATCACACCTGAGGAGGTGCTCGGTCGGGTGCCGCTGGGCGGACACCGCATCGATCTTCTGGCCTTCACCGAAGCCTTTGAGCGCGGGGCACTTACTCGACCTGGCGACATCGTGATCACCGCCAACCCAGAGCTGGGTGCTCTGGTCGATTTGGAGGGCTCTTCCGTAGTGGCATTCCCGGCCCGTATCCTGCGTGCCCGACTAGATGCCGAGCGCCCGGTGCGGCCGCGGGTACTGGCCGCCCTGCTGCGCTCCGCCGCGGCGGAGCATCGCAGGGTCGAGGGCGCGCTGCGAGTGCCGCGGCGGCTGGAGGAGCTTCTTATTCCAGAACTCGCCTCCGACGAGGCCGGAAGGTACGACACTCTTCTGGCCGAGATCGACCGACTGGGGTCGCTCCTGCGGAAGCAGGCCGCGACTCTAGCCGCCCTTGACCAGCTCACCGCCGCCGGGATGGCCGACGGCACGCTCACGATCATCTAGAAGGAGACAACCGTCCCATGCCCCCTTCCAAGCGCGCCGACCAGGCGGAGCTGTTCACCGCATCCTCGGCCAAGGAGATCCGCGACCTGCTGTGGAAAGCTGCCGACAAGCTGCGCGGCTCCTTGGACGCCGCGCAGTACAAGGAGTTCGTCCTTGAGTTGATCTTCCTGAAGTATGTCTCTGACGCTTTCGACGAGCGGCGTACGGCTCTGGCCAAGGAGTTGGCCGACGAGGGCATGCCCGAGGAGCGGCAGGCGGACTTCCTGGAGGACAAGGACGAATACACCGGGCACAACGTCTTCTGGGTACCCGAGGAGGCCCGCTGGTCGTGGATCTCGGGCAAGGTCAAGACGCAAGGCGTGGGCGAGCTACTCAACAACGCGCTGGACGCCATCATGCGCGAGAACACCGCACTGACCGGCACCCTCTCCAAAATCTTCAACGAAGACCGGGTTGACCAGAAGATCGTCGCGGGGCTGGTTGACCTCATCAACAACGCCAAGTTCTCCGGGTACGGCAACCGCCGGGCGCAGGACGTGCTGGGCGAGGTCTACGAGTACTTCTTGGGCAACTTCGCGAGGGCTGAGGGCAAGAAGGCTGGCGAGTTCTACACCCCTGGCAGTGTGGTCAGGTTGCTGGTGGAGATTCTGGAGCCGTACGAGGGTCGGGTCTATGACCCATGCTGTGGCTCAGGCGGAATGTTCGTCCAGGCGGGCAAGTTCATTGAGGCGCACGCGGGCCAGAAGTCGAATATCTCGGTCTTCGGGCAGGAGAACAACGAGCGGACCTGGCGGCTGGCCAAGATGAACCTGGCCATTCATGGTATCGACGGCAACCTTGGGCCGCGCTGGGGCAACACATTTGATGACGACAAGCACCCCGACCTCAAGGCCGACTTCGTCATGGCCAATCCACCCTTCAATCAAAAGGTGTGGCCACGCTATATCGAGGACCCTCGCTGGAAGTACGGCGTGCCACCGCACAACAGCGCCAACTACGCCTGGCTCCAGCACATAATCAGCAAACTGGGTGAGCGTGGTACGGCCGGAATTGTCCTGGCCAACGGGTCGATGGGCTCGCAGCAGAACGGCGAGGGCGAGATCCGCAAGCAGTTTATCGAGCATGACCTAGTGGCCTGCATGGTCGCGCTGCCGCCGCAACTCTTCCGGACGACGCAGATCCCGGCCTGCCTGTGGTTCCTGACCCGCGACAAGACCCCGCAGGGCAGCCGGCGACTGGCCGAACGGCGCGGTGAGATCCTCTTCATCGACGCCCGGATCATGGGGACGATGATCGACCGAACCGAGCGGATCCTAACCGAGGACGACCTGGCCAAGATCGCCGGGGTGTATCACGCATGGAGGGGAACAGCTTCCGCCCGGTCAGCCGGACTGGAGTACGCGGACGAGCCCGGTTTCTGCTTCTCAGCCGATTTGGAGACCGTGCGGTCGCACGACTATGCGCTAACGCCCGGCCGGTATGTGGGGGCGGTCGAGGCTGAGGAGGAAGACTCCGAGGCACTGGCCGAGAAGATCGCCGGGTTGAAGAAGGAACTGTTCCACCTCTTCGACAAGTCGGACGAGCTGGCTCGGACCGTTCGAGAGCAGTTGGGGAGGCTCGATGGCTGAGCCCTCCGGGGAGCTAATCCTCTATCGGACCGAGGACGGACGCTCCCCGATCCAGATGCGCAGTCGATGGGACTGTCTGGCTGACGCAGGCCCAGATGGCTGAGCTGTTCGACACAGGCATTCCGAACGTCAACAAGCACATCGCGTCGACCCTGGAAGATGGCGAACTGACCGAGGCAACTATTTCCTCCCAGGAAATAGTTCCTCACGAGGGGACGAGACAGTTCCAACGAGAGGTGCTCGTCTACAACCTCGATATAATTCTCGCCATCAGCTACCGAGTCCGGTCTCCTTGCGGGATCCAGTTTCGACAGTCGGCGACCGCCACGCTAAGGGAGTACCTGGTAAAGGGCTTCGTGCTCAACGACGAACGACTCAAGGACCCGTAAGGCGGACGTCGTGATCGCCAAGAACTATCTGAGCTCTGATGAGATCGACATGCTGACCACCCAATTCTTCGCGGAGCTGTGCGCGCGACGGCGGCAGCAGATCACTATGACCGAGTGGTGACCGCCATTGACCAGTTCATCCTAGTCAACGACATGAAGGCTCTGCCGAACGCTGGGCGTGTGTCGCATCAAGCTACAGAGACCATCCGCCACGAACACTATGAGAACTTCGTCGCCCAGCGCCGAGCGCTGGAAGCTGCCCGAGCCGACGAGGAAGCGGACGGCGAGATCCGCGACCTTGCTCGCGCCGAGAAGCAACTCAACGCACTCGAACAAAATCAGATCTGCTGCCAAAAGACATGGAAGAATAACGATGACCGAACGCACAGTTAAACTCACCAGCCTGGTTAGCGAGAATTTGCTCGAAATTGGGGCTGGGCGTCCGCGCTCTGTCGACCCAGAGCTTCCTATTCTGAGGGTTGCGGATGTCCTCGATGGCAGAATCGGACCACTCATACAGAGTAGTCTGCCTGAAACCCACCAACAGGAGATGCGACCTAAGGTCTCCTATCCGGGAGACATTGTCCTCACTACGAAGGGTACTGTGGGGCGGGTTGCGATGATACCCGCCCAAGGCCCCCGATTCGCCTATAGTCCACAGTTGTGCTATTTCCGCCCAGCCATTGGCGGTCCGCTGCGCTCGCAATATTTGTACTACTGGTTCAAGAGCTCGGAGTTCTGGAATCAGGCTCGCGCACTCAAGAGCCAGACTGACATGGCCGACTTTCTCAGTCTCTCAGACATTCATTCGCTTTCAATTCGGATCCCCCCTCTTGGGCAACAGATAGGTATTGGCGATCTGCTCGGAACGCTGGACGACAAGATCGCCGTCAACGAGCATATCCTCTCCCATTCAATAAACCTTGCGAACGCTCTCTACGAAAGCTCAACGCCGGACGAAGAGTTCATCCTGGGGGACGTGGCAGAGATCTTCGACGGTCCACACGCTACACCCAAGAAGACTGAGAGCGGGCCTTGGTTCCTCAGTATTAGCAGCCTAAACCGGGGACTGCTCAATCTGAGCGAATCCGCCCACCTGAGCGAAGAGGACTTCCCGCGCTGGATTCGACGAGTCCAGCCGCAAGCCGGCGACGTACTGTTCTCATATGAGACTCGCCTTGGCGATGCGGCCCTGATGCTACCCGGAATACGCGCATGTCTGGGGCGACGCATGGGACTTCTCCGGACAAAGAGGCCGCAGCTTGCTGGCTCCATCCTACTCTGTGCCTACCTCAGTAAGGACTTTCAGAGTGTGATCGCCAAAAGGGCCATTCACGGGGCTACCGTGGAACGGATCCCTATCAACAACCTCGCTTCCTGGCCGATCAAGCTTCCTTCCCCTAGCCGTTGGGAGGAATTGTCTGGCATGCTCAGCTCCTTGAGCGACTGTATCGCCACACGAACCAGCGAAAATCGCGCATTGACGGAACTCCGCGACACCCTGCTCCCTCAACTCCTGTCCGGTCGTCTCCGAGTGCGGGATGCCGAGAAGATTGTCGAGGATATGACGTGATCCCTCCTCTCCCCTCAACACTAAACTTCCGCCCTCTCGAAGCCGACTGGGAGATCCTCGCTCACGACGAGCTGGCCGAGCTCGGCTGGGAGCCCGCGCACGGCAACGAGTTCACCCCCGGTTCGGGTCACCGCAAGTCCTGGGCCGACCTCATCCTCTACCCAGACCTGCGCGAGGCGATCGAGCGCCTCAACCCTGCCCTCCCCCCGGATGCAGTCCGTGACGCCATGGACCACGCCACCCGCGTCCATTCCAAGGACACCTACGAGGAGAACCGGGCCGCTCACCGAAACCTGGTCGAGGGCATCAGGAGTGTCACCTACACAGACCAATTCGGCGGGAGCCACAACCCGACCATCCGCCTGATCGACTTCACCACCCCGGACAACAACACCTACCGCGCCCACCGCCAGGTCACCGTCATCCTTGGCGAGCACAATCGCCGCTTCGACCTCGTCCTCTACGTCAACGGGCTGCCGCTCGCCGTACTGGAAATCAAGCGCGGCGGCGACGAGAACTCCACTCTGGATAACGCCCACGCCCAGATTGGCTGGTACGTCAGCGAGTTCCCCACCGCCTTCCGCTACAACGCGGTCGTACTCCTGTCGGACGGCATCACCGCCAAATACGGCACCCCGTTCACCCCGTTCGAGCACTACGCACCATGGAATCTAGACGAGGAGGGCAAGCGCGTCGACTCCTTCCGCGAGCCGGCTCAGAAGCTCGCCCTCCACGGTCTCTTCGCCCAAGCCCGATTTCTCCACATCGTGGAGCGTTTCATCAACTTCGTTCCCTCGAAGCGGATGAAGCGTATCGCCAAACCGCACCAGTTCTTCGCCGTCACCCGAGCCGTGCGAGCCGTACGAAAGGCCGCAGAGACCGACGGCCGGGCGGGGGTGGTCTGGCACACCCAGGGGTCGGGCAAGTCCGAAGAGATGGTGCTGGCCAGCAACCTGATCATGCGTGATCCGCTGCTGCTGAATCCGACGATCATCGTCATCACCGACCGGAACGACCTTGACGACCAGCTCTACTCCACCTTTCAGGAGAGCGAGATCCTCCCAGAGGAGCCTCAGCAGATCCTCTCCCGCGCCGAATTGCGCGAAGAGCTCACCACCAAGCGGACCGGCGGCATCCTCTTCACCACCTTGCAGAAGTTCGGCAAGACCAAGGAGGAGAGGGAATCAGGCACAGATCACCCGCTGCTCTCAGAGCGCCGCAACATCATCGTCGTCGTGGATGAGGCGCATCGCAGCCACTACGACGCCCTGGACGGCTACGCCCGGCACCTGCGCGACGCGCTCCCGCACGCCACCATGCTCGCTTTCACTGGTACTCCCATCTCGGAGGCCGACCGTGACACCCGTGCGGTCTTCGGCCCTGACATCGACGTCTACGACCTGAAGAGGGCTGCCGACGACGGCGCGACGGTCAAGGTCTACCACGAGAGCCGCGTCGTCGAGCTGATCCTGGACGGCAAGACCAACCCAGAGAGGATCGATGAAGAGGCCAACCGGATCACCGATGGCCTGGACGAGACAGAGCGGCAGCGAATCGAACAGCACGTCGCCACTATGAACGCGATGTACGGCGCGCCCGCCCGCATCCGCGACTTGGTCGCCGACCTGGTGGTGCACTGGGAGGTACGGCACGAGCGGATGCAACCGTTCGTCGGCGCCTCGGAGACCGGATCGCCCGGGAAGGCGATGATCGTCTGCGCCACCCGGGACATCTGCGTCCGCGTCTATGACGAGCTGCTCAAGCACCATCCCGAGTGGCACCACGACGACCCGGCCAAGGGCGTCATGAAGATCGTGTTCTCCTCGGACTCTAGGAAGGACCCCGAGCACCTGCGTACCCACGCCCTACACGACTCACAGCGCAAGGCGGTCATCAACCGGGCCAAGAATCCCGACGACGAGCTGCAGCTACTCATCGTCAACAACATGCTGCTGACCGGCTTCGACGCCCCGCCGATCCACACCATGTACCTAGATCGCCCACTCAAAGGCGCCAGCCTTATGCAGGCCCTGGCTCGGGTCAACCGCCGCTTTCGCGGCAAGGAAGATGGCCTGCTGGTCGGGTACGCCCCGCTGACCGAGAAACTTCAGGCGGCCATCGAAGAATACTCCGCAGCCGATCAGCAAGACCAGACCCTAGGTCAGGACCTGAACCGCGCATTGGACGAGCTGCGCAACGAGTACGACATCATCGACGCCATCCTGCGCGATGGCCCCGAATGGCGGGAACTGCTTGCCGTACCGAGCAAGACCGCCTTCATCGACGCGGCTCTCGCGGTCGCGGAATACCTGCTGAAGTCCAAGAAGGCCGAAGACGTCAAGCAGACCCCCTGGTATCGCTTCCGCGAGCACGCCCACCGGCTAGAGCGCTTCTTCGCGCTCACCGCCAACGCGGCCAACCTCGCCGAGCGCTTCCCAGGCAACCCGTACTGGCGGCGCGACATCCAGTTCTTCGTCGAGGTCCGCGCTTACATGGCCAAGCTGGACGCTATGGATCGCGAGGCCCGCGGCCTGCCCGTAGCCCGGGACGTGGAGCTTTACCTCGCCCAATTGACCTCCGCCGTGGTGGAGACGAAGGGCGTGACCGACCTGTTCGCAGAAGCGGGTTTGGAGACGGCTGACCTCACTCACCTCAATGACGCGCTGGTGGCCAAACTGGCGCAGAGCAAGACCCCGCACCTTGCCGCGGAAGCGCTGCGCCGCCTGATCGAAAAGAAGATGCGGGAGGTTACCAAGCTCAACATCGTGCGCAAGACCACCTTCTCTGAGCGGCTTCAGGACCTGATGTACCGCTACATGCGCGAACAGCTCACTAGCGCGGAGATCATCGCCAAGCTGGTGGAGCTGGCTAAGGAGATCGCCAGCGACCATCGGCGTGGTGAGCGCTTCAACCCAAAACTCGACTGGCGCGAACTCGCGTTCTACGACGCGGTAGCCGACCACGGCACTGCCCGAGAATTAATGGGCGACGAGGTACTCGCCACCATCGCACGAGATCTCGTCACGCAGGTGCAGGCCAACCTGAAGAAGGACTGGATCGCACGAGAATCAGTCCGCGCTCGTCTCCGTGCCACGATCAAACGACTCCTGGCGCGCTACAACTACCCGCCCGACCAGGAAGCGAAGGCCATCGACTTGGTCATCCGGCAGGTGGAGCACTTCGCCGATATCTGGTCCAAGGATGGCAGGGTCACGTGACCATTTCCCGGGCAGAGTCATAGTCGCTGCAGTTCTGCCTCAACTTAGTTTTTGTCCCGCTGCTGAATACCGTACCGCTGGCCTGGTCCGTACTCGAGAGCCACATCGCCTGAATGACCTGGTGGGACTTTATTCTCTCGCGGCGCCCTCGGGCCAGATGACGGTCACGGGGAGGCCGCGTTCCCGAGCCTCGACCACGACCTCGGCGGTCCCGCCCGTGCCGGTACCGGGCTGTCCGTCCCATACGGCCACTAGCTCATCGACCGTTGACAGTACGGCCTCGTTAGCGGCCTCGTACGCCTGCCGGTTGGCGTGGTCGAAGTCCATGAGACGGACGGTCTTCGCCGCCTCCATGAGCCGGTCGAACTGTTCGGCATGATCCGGCTTCACCTTGGCCTGCCGGTAATCACGCGATGGCAGGACCACCTCCAGTGATCCGCCGGCCGCGAGCACCGCGTCAGCGAACAGGCTGTCGGCCCCACGAGCGATGCAGGATACGCCCACGAGCTCTCCGGTGAACGAGGCAAGGTGCGCGCGGAGCGCGTCGGAGACGAGGCGGGCCGCCGCCGGCGTCAGGTTCATGTGGCCGGTCACGCCGATACGCATCATCGAGTCCTTCCTAGGTGCCGGTACCTAGCGTGCCAGCGTCTCGCGGATGTGCTGCTGAAGAGGAGCCACGACGGGATCTTTCCGGGTCTCGATCTCAAGATAGAACTCGCGTAGCTGCACTCTGACTCTGTCGGACTGGACTTGCCCGGCGGTGTCGGCTGCGGCGTTGCCCACGGTCACGGCCTCGTCAAGGTCGCCGCTGATGAGGTGAGCGTAGGCGAGTCCCACCTGATCGAGCGCGAGGCTGCGCATGCTTGAACGTTGCCGGAGCGCCACCGCTCGTCGAATGTGATCGAGGGCGTCGCCCGCGAACCGGCTGTCGCGGTGGGCCAGCTCCAGGTATCGCCCGCCGGTCACCCCGGCCAGCTCGGCGGCGTCGAAGTACGTGATCCAGTCCGGATCGGGGTCGCAGGAACCGATCGCGCTGAATGCTTCCTCGGCATTGCCCGTGGCGCGCTTGAAGGACTCGGCTCGGCCCATCTTGGCGTACGACCACGCCTCTCGGGTGTGCAGCATCGCGCGGAGTCGAGGCGTGGCCGTGGACCTGACTCCGTCCAGGGCGAGCCGGATCAGCTCCAGCGCGTCCTGCGGTTGATCGAGATACAGCAACTGCCGGGCCATGGACGCCAGGACGCTCGCGCCGAACGGCTTGTCCTCGCCGGGCGTGGATGCCTGCAGAGACATGACGTAGTACTTCTGCGCCGCGGTCTGCATCCCGCAGTCCCATGACATGGTGGCGGCGATCTTCGCAAGCTGCGCCATCACGTGGAACAGGCGCACGCTCACCTCGTGGGGGTGGCTGTCGCGCAGCAGGTCGGCCACCTCGTTGAGCTGACCGATCACGGCCTTGCGGGCGAGCCCGCCGCCGTGCTGGTCATCCCACGTGCGAAAGACGTTCGCCGCCTGCTCCAGCTGGGCGACCTCGTCCAATCCGATCCGTCCGCTGTACACCGACGGGGAGGGCACTGGAGGCGGGGGCGCGAGCCAGCGTTGTACTGGATCGACGAGCGGGAGCCCTGCCGTGATGGCCAGTGCCTTGACCGCTTCGCGACGGCTCAGCATGAGGTCGCTCTTGGTGATGTCGTAGATCGCATCGGCTGTCGGTCCTGCTTCCCAGAGCCAAGGGAGGGAGGGTGAGGAGACCGAGTTCGCGTCGTCGTCGGCGCTTTCATCGGTCATAACCTCCGGCAATGCCGGACGCTCAAACAGCTTAGCTTCTGAGATCTTGAATGCGCGGCAGTACAGAAGGGGATACGGATCACGAGGACGTCCCTTGCCCGCTTCGTGCCGTTTAACCCTCCGCAGGACCGACGCGAATTCTGCCAAAGCGATCTCGTCACCGGCGGCTTTGAACAGGTGGACGGCCACTTGCTTCTGAGACCAGCCGCGCTGCCGACGCTCGTGTCGGATGCGTTCGGCCCAGGCTGGCAGGCCAGTCTCGTCGGTCATGCCGTCGCACCTCATCAGGGGAAGGTGACACGCTCGCGTCCCCCAGTGTCCCCCAACGCCACCTGTTCGCGCTCTGTTACTCAGCGTTGTGATGAATCTGTGCACCCGGACACAGAAACTTCTTCCTCTTTGACGGCTCGGGACAGTCGAAGCCTCTCTCGATGCGGTCCAGCCTGCGGTGGTCTGCGCGCCACGGCGAGGCTCGTCCTCTCGCCCGTTGCGGTGGGGAAGGGTAGGCACGCGCGGTTCAGCCACGCGAGTTCTGCTGCCTACCTGAGCTCGCGGCCGGTCATCCGCGACCAACGCAAGCCGAGCGGTCCGTTTCTGTTCGCCGACGGAGCGTGAGATGGCCTCGACCGTGATCGAGGCATGGCTTGAGCTGGACATGCGTGACCGTCAGCTCGCAGTACTCCGCCTCACCTACCCGCAGTGGACGATCTTCTACGAAGTCTTCTCAACCGGTTGGATCTGGCGGGCTGTGCCGTCTTGGCAGCTCTCGGTGGAGATGTTGACCGCCGGGCTGCGGCCACGGTTGGAGCGCGGGAACCCTGTCGCACTCATGGCGGAGTTGAGCAACCAGATGGCGATCATCCACGACATGACCGGCCGTCACCCATGAAGCCTCCCCGGCCCGTCGTCGCGTGCGGCTTCGGCGGGTCGGGGGATCCAGGCCGGGACCGGCGCCCAGCAACAACGAAAGCAACAACCCGAGGGAGACCCCCATGGTCAGCACACAAAGACTGTTCGAGCCCGACCTGTACGCGATGGACGTGGAAGAAGCCAAGTTCGCGCAGCTCGAAGGCACGGGTCTGGAGCACGCGGTGATCGCGGACGGCGACGACTACGCCGTCCGCGACAAGAGCCTCCCGGCCGTCGAGATCCGCAGGGCCGGCGACGACTTCCGCAGGCTGGGTGCGGTCATCGGCCAGAGAAGGCCCGGCGGGAGGGCTCAGTCGTCGGCCAGGGTGGACCTGCACGACATCGGCGTGGACGACGACAGGTTCGAGCTGGTCAAAGGCACGGGCCTGGAGTACGCCATGGTCGGGGACGGCGACGACTACGCGGTGCGTGACCTAGAGCACCCGGGCGACATTCGAAGGCCCGGCGACGACTGGCGCAAGCTCGGCACGGTCCTCTGACACCGGCCCTCGGAACGCCCTGGGGCAGACGGTTCGACACCCTCTGATCACGGGGCCCGTTAGCAGGCGCGGCGGTTGGCCGAACCACACCCGGTCTCCGTGTCCGGCCGCCGCGTCACCCGGATGTGATCTACGTGCAACTCAAGTGGGAACCGTACATTCCCAGATCGGATGTCTTCGTGTGGGTGCAAGAGTCCTCGTGCTGCGGCGCATACACGCTGCTCCACGAAGGCCGCGAGGGCGTTGTGACGCGGTGGAGCAGAGAAGGGAACCGCCTGGAGACCGGCAGAGGCCCGCACCTCAAAGCCCTCCTCGTCTGGAACCACCTGGTGGGCTGCCACCTCCACTACCGCCACGACAAGCGGAAGCGCCGGGTGGCGTCGTGACCCTCATCCAGTGGATCGGCCTGGTGTGGGGACCCATGACCTTGCTGGGCATCCGCCCGACCCTGATTTCCCGGGCCCTGCTCGCCGAGGGCGACCCTTCACGGATGTGCCGGGGCTGCCGCGCGCGACAGCGGGCGTACCGGCACAGGGAACGCGAGTATCGCGACACCTACGGCCCGGCCGGACCACCCCTGATGATCCTCGCCGCCGCCGCATTGTGGTGGACCGCTCCCATCCTGCCCATCCTGCTCCGGCTCGCCCGCTTATCGTCCCTCCCTCAATGCGCGGGCCCGTCCTGCGCCGCCCACAAGCACCACGTCCCCGCGGCCACCAGCCGCCCCGCCGCACGAGCCGCCTCACGTCGCTATCCGTCGTGACGGCCAGCAGCAGAACGGAGAGCCCACGATGACAACGCCCCGCTCCTCCCTCACCCACGTTGGACCGCACTATGATCCGCGAGGCCCGGACGGCGTCGGCCTGACCATCGGCAAGACCTTCGCTTTCGAGGCGTCTCACCGCTTGAACGGGCTACCTGACGGGCACAAATGCGCCCGCCTGCACGGTCACAGCTACCAGGTGACCGTCGAGCTCACCGCCGACGAGCTCGTTGGCCCGGGATTCGTCACCGACTTCGGCGATCTGTCACCGTTCGGCGCCTACCTCGCTGAGCACTTCGACCATCGCGACCTGAACGAGGTGCTCGACGTCGAACCGACCTCGGAGCGGTTGGCCCTGCACCTGGTCAGGTGGTTCCTCGACAACGTGCAGCCGATCATCGCAGGGCGGCTGGTCGCCGTCAGCGTGAGCGAGACCCCGAAGACGTGGGCGCGTTGCACGGTTGGAAACGCCGGGTGATCGCCGCAACGGTGTCCGCCCCGTCTCGCACTCCGGCGCTCCTGATCGCCGAGCGCTTCGGCCCGACGCTTCAAGGCGAGGGGCCCAGCATCGGCCAACCCGCGCTGTTCATCCGCCTGTCCCGTTGCAACCTGTCATGCACGTGGTGCGACACGCCGTACACGTGGGACACCACGCGCTTCGACCTACGGCAGCAGAGCGACCGCGTCTTGGTCACCGACCTGGTCGCGTGGGCGCTGGACCACCCGGTGCCACTGATCGTCATCACCGGCGGAGAGCCCCTCCTGCAGCAGCACCACCTGCCTGCGCTGGCTGAGCCGCTGCTGCAGGCCGGCCGCCGCTTGGAGATCGAAACCAACGGCACTGTTGCCCCCGATCCGGCTCTGCTGACAGACGGGCTGCGCTTCAACGTCTCCCCCAAGCTGGCCAACTCCGGCCTTCCGGCCGGCCTGCGCATCAAGGCCGCCGCCCTGGAGACGTTGTCGGCCAGCGGGCAAGCCGTGTTCAAATTCGTCGCCCGCGACATAGCCGACCTGGACGAGATCGCCGAGCTCGCCGAGCGCTTCGCGATGAAGCAGGTGTGGGTGATGCCTGAAGGCGTCACCACCGGCCACATTCTGGGCCGCGCCCAACTGCTCGCCGAGGCGGTCATATCCCGCGGCTGGTCGCTGTCGCTTCGCCTGCACGTCCTGCTGTGGGGTGACGAACGTGGCCGATGACAGCACCGCTCCGTACCTCCTGGCCCAGCCTTCGGAAGCGAGGAAGGAACATTGACCACGAACGCCGTGCAGCCTCCTGATACGGCACATCCCGGCCGAGCCGTCTCACAGCCGACCGATGACGTACCAGGCTCGACGATAGACACGCCCTACGTGACCATGCTGGTCCGCGAACTGCTCATCGCTCTCGGAGAGAACCCTGACCGCGCGGGCCTGCTCGACACGCCCGCCCGCGTCGCGGCCTGGTGGCGCGACTTCCTGTCGCCGGACCCCTCGGCCATGGCAACGTGCTTCACCGAGACCCAAGCCAGCGATCAGCTGGTCGTGGTCGGAGGGCTGAACGTGTGGTCCCTCTGTGAACACCACATGCTGCCGATGAAGCTGGACGCGCACGTCGGCCACCTCGCCGACGGCACCGTCCTAGGGCTGTCGAAGTTCGGCCGGATCGCACAGCGTCACGCCGGACGCCTCCAGATGCAGGAACGCTTCACCCGCCAGCTCGCCGACGAGGTGATCGCAGCCATCAACAGCGAGGACGTGGCCGTCACGGTGCACGGCGTGCACCTGTGCATGAGCATGCGCGGCGTCCGTATGGAGACAGCCCGCACCTCCACCGTGCAGGCCAGCGGACGGTTCAAGACCGATCCGCTGCTCTCCCAGCAGTTCCTCACCCTCACCACCGCCGGCCGACGAGGGGCACCATGATGACGATCAGCCCTTCGGCGGTGGCGCCATCCGGCATCACCCACCTGCTCTGGCCTCGCATGGAAGAGCTGGTCCGCTGGATCGCCGAGGCGGTCAGGGCGGACGGCACACCCCAGACCCTGGTAGCGGTCCTGCGTGGTGGCGCCGTTCCGGCAGTCTGCCTCTCCCACCAGCTCGGGCTGCGGGATGTCCGCACGGTGGAGGTGACCCACACCACGAACGACAGCACCAACGCCGCGAAAACCCCGCAGCCCGTGACTGTCAATCCAGCCTCGCTCGGCAACCTCACCGGCCGGGACGTCCTGATCGTGGACGACGTCGCCGGCACCGGGCACACCCTCACAACCACGACGCGACTGGTCGCCGATGCAGGCGCCAGCAGGGTTCGGAGCGCGGTGTGCGTGGTTAACGAGAGCAACTGGACCGGCCGCCTCCCGGCGAAGGCCGCCGTCACCTACATCGGCACGATCGCCCACGGGTGGGTGATCTTCCCCTGGGAGAGCAACGATGAGCACGAGCACTGATCAACTTCCCGAGCAGTTCCGCACCCGGCCCGGGACTCCCATGATCGGCCCGTACAGCACCAACCAGATGGATGACTTCTACGCGGCACTGCATCGCGGAGAGGCCAAGGCGTCGGGGCTGATGAACCTGATGCAGCACCTCATCGTCGCCGAGCGGTGCGCGCCTGGCGTGAAGGTGCTGGACGTGTGCTGCGGTCGCGGGCTGGCTCTGCCGTTGCTGCATCGCTACGCGCCGCAGATCGAACGGTACGTCGGGCTGGACATCAGCCACGCCAACCTGGATGAAGCCCGGGAACGGATGACGTTCCTGCGTGAGACGTACGGAGAGCTCTTCCCGGTGGAACTCGTCGAATGCGATGTGGCCGAGCTCTGGCCGGAGTTGCCCGCCTTCGACGTGGCGCTGTACACCTCGGCGCTGGAGCATCTGCCCTTCGAACTCGGTGCCGGCAGCCTGCGCAGCACAGCTCAAGCACTCGCCCCCGGCGGGCTACTGTTCCTGTCCACACCGCAGGCGTTCGGCCCGCCGCCACGGCCTCTGCAATACCGCGTCCACGTCTACGAGTGGTCGCGAGAGGAGGTGGAGCAGGTTGTCGGTAGTGCGGGCCTGATCGTTGAAGACGTGATGGGCCTGCTGCCGCCCGAACCGGACGTGGTGGCCAGCGAACTCATCGAACGATACGGGCAAGGTGCGGCCAGCTGGTACCGCGACCTGGCCGCGCGCATCCCCAGGGCGCTGCTGGACACGGTTGCGGCGGTGTCCGTGCCGGCGAGGGCGACCGAGCTGCTGTACGTCTGCCGGAGGCCCGCATGAATACGGCCGCTGTCCCGGCGCCTCGCCGTGAGCTCGCTCCCCGCCGGCCGCTATGGGTGACCATCGAGGGCATCAACGGCGTCGGAAAGACCACCACGGCCCGCGCACTCGCCACCTATCTCGGCCAGCGCTGCCTGCTGCTGGACGAACTCACCGACCAGCCCGGCAACACCCTGACCGGAGACGTGATCTCCGCCCTGACCGCGGAAGACGACGTATGTCTGCGCACCGGACACCCAGTCGCGGAGACGCTGGCCCTGCTCGCGCTGAAGATCCGCGAAGTCGAACGCCTCGCCGTCCACCCGATCACGCCCACGGTGGTCATCGAGGACCGCGGCGTCGATACCGTCGCCGTCTACCAGGCCGCGATCCTCTGCGAGCACGTACCGGAAGCCGATCCCGTGCACGTCGCACGGCACGTGCTCTCAACCATGTCGCGGTGGCGGCCCCGGCCCGACGCCACCGTCCTACTGACCGGCGACCGGGCAGTGTGCATGCGGCGCTTCGCCAACCGGATAGGACGGACGCTGGCGCCACGGGACCTGCGCGTGATCGAGCAGGCCGACATCCTCTACGCCGGGCTGGCCGCCGCCGAGCCCGACCGCTACACCGTGATCGACACCGCCGGACAGCCCGCCCACGCTGTCGCCGACGCGGTGGGCGCGGTCGTACGGAACCTCATGAAGCAGCGGGAGGCCAACCGTGCCGCGTGATGCGACTCTGCTCTGGGGCCTTCGCTCGCCCTGTGCGTTCGCCTGCCCCCACTGCTACTTCGGCACGATCGAAGATCATAAACAGGCCCCGCCCACCGAGATCGGTGTCCTGTCGCATCTGTCCCACGCCGACCTGCCGCCCCTGGCAATCAAAGCGTTCGCCCGGACCTTGGCCAGCTCGCCGATCGAGCGGGTGGTCATCGCCGGTGGTGAACCGCTGGACTGGCCTCCCACGCTGGAGGTGATCGAACTCATCAAGGAAGCCGGTTGTCAGGTCGTGATCGCCACCAACGGGATCCCGCTCACTCGCCCGCCGGTGACCCAGCGGCTCATCGCGCTCGGCGTCGACGGCGTTTCGGTCTCCCTGGACAGTGCGGACGCGCACACCAATGATCGGCTGCGCCCCTCCCGTTCTGGACGCTTCGGCTACGACGATGTTCTGACCGGTGTCCGCGCCCTGCTGAACGCCCGGGGCGACCGGCACGCGCCGCAGGTGGGGATCTACACCGTGGTGATGCGGGAACGCCCGCAGGAGATCACCGACATGGCCCACCTGGCCGGCCGGCTCGGCGTGGACTACTACGTTCCCCAGCCGATCTCCCTGACTCCCGATCACAAGCTCTTCACGGAACTGACCCACCGCCGTGAAGACGTAACGGCCGTGGCCGAACAGCTCGCTCGTCTCTACAACGAAACGAGCGGACTGGCGCTACCGGATCCCTCCTACGCACGGCGCTTCGTCGCCGCGATCTCCACGCAGGAGAGCGAGCTTGTGCCCGACTGCTTCGGCGGTGCCCGCCTGTTCTTCATCCAGCCCGACGGCTCGGTCTGGGACTGCCCCTCCGACCGCCGGATCGCCGCCACCCCGCCCGAGCGGCGGCGCAACATCCGTGACGCCGACGCGCGCACGCTCTTCGCTGAGCGGCCCGCGTGTACGAACTGCTCGCTGTTCAGCCGGGACTGCGTGAACATGTGGCCGCTCGTGCTGGACATGCCGCAGCTGCTGAACGCGAAGGCCGTCCGATGACGCTCCCTCCGATCCCAGATAAGCAGCTACTCGCAGATCAGCTCGCCGTCGTGCTCGGGCAGATGCCTGACCCGAGCGGCGGCCCCGGCGCCGGACAACTGGAGCGGGATCTGGCCGAGGTGTTCGGCGTCCCGCACGCCGTCGCGGTCGCCTCCGGCACCGCGGCCCTGCACGCCGCGCTGTCCGCCTGCGGCATCGGCGCGGGCGACGAAGTCCTCGTGCCGGCACTGACCGTCGTCATGACCGTGGCACCTCTCGATGCCCTCGGGGCAACGCCGGTGTTCGTCGACAGTGACCCGGCCACCCTGGACCTGGACTACGACGACGCCGCCCGCAAGGTCACCTCGCGAACTCGGGCGATCATCCCGGTGCACCTGTGGGGCCGGATGGGAGACCCGGCAGCGCTGGCAGCATTCGCCTCCGAACACGGGCTCGCCATCATCGAGGACGCCGCGCAGGCCGTCGGCACCACGCGCGACGGGCAGCGGGCCGGGACGATCGGCACCGTCGGCTGCTTCAGCATGAAGGACGGCAAGGTTCTCTGGAGCGGTGAGGGCGGCTTCCTACTCACCACCCGCCGCGACATTGCAGAGCACGCGGCCGCGTTCCGCAGCCACTGGCAGCCGGCTCCCCCGGGAGAGGCCCCATTGAGCCGCCTGACAACCAACTCCCGCCTGGCTCCCCCGCTCGCCGCGATCGCCCTGGCCAACCTCCGCCGCCTCCCAAGCCTGGTCGAACTGCGCCGCGCACAGACCCGCTACCTGCTGCACGCCCTGGAGCAGGCACCGGGCCTGGTCGCCCTCGCACCAGCAACGCGTGAGGAATGGAACGGCTTCGCCCCGCTGCTTCACATCGACCTGCCAAACCCCCGGGCATTCGCCGAACACCTCGCACAGCGGGGAGTGCCGAACTCCACCGGCAGCTTTCGACTCGTCCCCTGCGACACCCGGCCCATGTTCACCGACCGCGACCAGCCTTGCCACGGCGCCGCCCAGATCCTCGACCACACACTCGCCATCATCCTCACGGAACGCGCCACCGAGACCACACTCGACCGCTACGCCGCCACCATCGCCAAGGAGGCCGCCGCATGGACCACGTAACCGACGCCCCAGAACCCCGCTCCTGCTACGCCCTGCCCTCACCTCAAAACGGACCCGCCACATGACGACCACCCTCTGCACGCGAGGCCCACTGATCTCCGTCGAGGGCGTCACCGGAGTAGGCAAGACGTACCTGACCGCCCGCGCCGTCGAGGCCCTTAACGGCGGGCCGCTGATGATGGAGGCGTTCTCCCAGCGGGCAAGCGGGCATCCAGGACTGGGTAAAGCCCTGCTTCGCGCCCTGCGAAAGGCCTGCACAGGGGACCCATTTCTGCGCGGGGGCACTCCCCTGGCCGAGGCTTTGATCCTGCTGGCCATCAAGCGGTATGACCTGGACACGATCATTCCCGGACTGTCCAGCGGGCGTACCGTCATCGAGGGCCGCAGCATCGACACCACGGCGGTCTGCCAGGCTCTGCAGTTGCACCCCGCGGACCCGGACGCCGCTCTGGAGACGGCAACCGCCCTGCTGGCGTTCGCAACCTGCTACCGGCCCCTGCCCGACCTCACGATCCTCGTCACGGACGACGCCCGCGAGGCCATCATGCGCGCGCAGCGGCGCGACGGGTGCGTCTTCACGGCCGAGCAGGCCACCTTCATGCGGGAGGCATGCGCACTCTACGAACGGCTCCCCGCCACCGACCCGGCACGCTACCGCGTCGTGGATCGGCGCACCGTGGACGAGTACGAGGCTGCCGAGCAGATCCGGGCATGGATCCACGACGCCGGGACCAGCCTGGGCTGCTTGCGCGAGCCGTGGCAGGGCTCGGGAGGCCGGTGCATGTGCTGCGGCCACCGCGAGGGATCGGCGGCGGCATGAACGAGGCTTCCCGCCCCTCAACGTGCCCAGTAACGGCTTCACCGAGCAACTGCTGCGCGCCCGCCATACCCAACGACGTCGACGCCCTCATCTTCGACTTCGACGGAACCCTCGCCAACACGACGCCCATCCACGAGCACGCGCTGCGAGCGGCGCTGCGGCCACACGGCGTCGACCTGAATCACGACTGGTACGTCCGGCACGTCGGCCTGTCCATCGACGACCTGCTTGCCGCGCTACCGGGCGGCCGACAGTTGCCCCGCGACGAGATCATCTGGCATAGCCGCGCCCACCTGATCGCCACCGTGCACAGCATCAATCCCAACTCGTGCGTCGTCTCGCTCCTGCACGCCGTACGCCATGCTGGATTGCCTTGTGCCGTGGCGTCGGGCGCCAGCCGACTTCTGGTCTTCCCCGGGCTCGACGCTCTGGGCTTGACGGACGAGTTCGCGGCCGTTGTCGCGCGAGAAGACGTCAGACGTGGCAAGCCAGACCCTGACCTGTACCTCGAGGCTGCTCGACGCCTCGGCACTCCGCCGGACCGCTGCCTCGCCGTCGATGACGCTCCCGACGGCATCACCGCCGCACGCGCAGCCGACATGTACGTGATCGCGGTGGTTGATGGCCACTTGATCCCCACCGACGAAGGCGCCGCACACCGCTTCGCTTCCGTGGCTGCGGCGCCGATAACCGCACGATCAGCAGATCCTGCCGGATGACGACGTGACGCCATCGCACGAGGAGAACCTGATGCCCGTCCTCCACTCGACCAAGAACCTGAAGATCGTCGAACCTCCCACGCCCACGAGGGAGGGTGTCGCAATCTTCGAGTACACCGACACGTACACGGTGTTCCATTACGGCAGGATGCCGGACGAGATTGCCGGGAAAGGCGAGGCGATCTGCCGGATGGCCGTCTTCAACTTCACGATGCTGGAGGCGGCGGGCGTGCCCACCCACTTCCGCCGATTCATCGCCCCGAACCAGATCGAGTTCCATCTCGCGCGTGTCCCGGACCCGAACGAGCCGTTCACCCCGGACGCCGGAAGCTACCTCATTCCCGTGCAGGTCCTCTTCCGCAACGAGCTCCCGCAGGGCAGCTCCGTGCACCGCCGGCTTGCAACGGGCGCACTGCAACCGGCCAAGATCGGGCTCCTGGGCCGCCCCAAGGTCGGGGACAAGCTGCAGCGTCCCCTCATCGAGTACGCAACGATGCTGGAAGACGTCAATCGATTCATCGGCGGGCCCGAGGCCCAGCGTCTCGCCAGCCTGAGCGACGAACAGTTCCAGACCATGCGCGACACCACCATCAAGGTCAACAAGGTACTGACCGGCCACGCGCGTAGGCTCGGGCTGAGCCACTGCGACGGCAAGCTCGAGTACCTGGTGTCGAGCAACGCGCGCATCGTGCTGGCCGACAGTCCCGGCACACCCGACGAGAGTCGTCTGATCTACAACGGAGTGCACTGCGGCAAGCAGATCCTGCGGAACTGGTACGTGGACAACGGACTCGAAGTGCCGGTGAGCAAGCTGATCGCCGAGGGCGTACCCAGAAGCCGATGGCCGCAGCCGCCGCCACTCCCGCCCGAGTTTCTGCCAGTGATGTCGGATCTGTACCGGTCCCTGAGCGAGACCTGGACGGGCGAGCACCTCTGGGACGCGCCGGACCTGCACGCCGCCACGCAGGCCGTCGCCCGCCTCATCGGTCAATGACGGCACACAGCGGCCGGCATGAAGGCATGCTCGTCTCGATGCGGCGGGCGCGAGCCGGAAACGCCACGGAACCCGCGAGAACGGTGGATACATGGGCGGCTTGACAGACGACCCCGCCTTCCTGGCGACGACGTTCGTGGTCATCGACTTCGAGGCGACGACCCCCAAGGGCTACCCGGCCCAGCCCATCGAGGTCGCCGCTCTCGCCCTGCGCTACGAGCAAGGCGCCTGGACGACGGCGGGCAGGCCGTTCGTCTCTCTCATCCGGCCGCCCGCGTTCGCCCCGGTGACGCCGGCTGTTACGGCCCAAACCGGCTTGACGCCCGAGCAGGTCAGGCAGGCACCTAGTCCAGCCGAAGCGCTGAGCGCACTGGATCTGCGATTCGCCGCGGGTAAGCAGTATCTGCTGGTGGCTCAACATGCCGCCACCGAGGCCAACCTCATCCACAACCAGCGTGAGCACTGCCCAGCGCTGGCCCGCATTGACCTCCTGGACACGATCCCGTTCGCCAAGCACGTCGTCCCGGGCCTGCCGAACCACAAACTCGACACGCTGTTGGCGCACTTCGCCATCAAGCAGCCAGCGGATCGCCACCGGGCCTACGCCGACGTCGATGTCACCGCGCAGGTGTTCATCCGGCTCATCAACGCCGCGGACGAGGATGCTCAGATCAGCGATCTCGCGGCTCTCGTGAAAATCGCGGGCCGCACAGCCAAATGCAACATGCCCGCCCAAGGCGGATTGTTCGACATCTAATCCGCTGGTGGGAGAGGGCCCGAGGAGGACGGTTGCTCACCATGATGATCGAGGAACAGTCGGACCGCGAGGAGGTCCCGTTCTGGTTCGATCCGCTGTGCCCCTGGGCGTGGATCACCTCGCGCTGGCTGCTGGAGGTCGAGCGGGTCCGGCCAGTGCGCGCCGACTGGCGGATCATGTCGCTGGCACACCTGAACCTCGTCCAGCGCGAAGGCAAGGGGCTCAGCGACGAATACCGAGACCTCATGACGAAGGCATGGGGTCCGGTGCGCATCTGCGCGGCAGCCGCTGAGCACGCTGGCCGTGGCGTCCTCGGACCGCTGTATACCGCCATCGGCACCCGGCTTCACAACCAAAGACGTCGCGACGACCCCAACGTCATCACCGAAGCTCTGACCGAGGCGGCCCTGCCCGAGTCACTGGCCGCAGCTGCCACCAGCACGGAATTCGATCAGCTCATCAAAGCCTCGCACGACGAGGCGTTCAACGAGGTCGGCCTCGATGTCGGGACGCCCGTTCTCCGTATCGGCGGCACAGCCTTGTTCGGCCCCGTGATCACACCGGCTCCCCGCGGTGAAGCTGCAGGACGTCTTTGGGACGGCCTCGTCCTGGTTGCGGGGACGGATGGCTTCTTCGAGCTCAAGCGGAGCCGGGACCGGAGCGTCAAACCGTCATTTGAGTGAGTGGGCACCCACAGCTCGACCGACGCCGACTGAGGTGGCGAACAGCGGCTCTGGTGCCGACCGAATACGTTCGACGGACCCGGTCAACCGATCCGAGCCGGGCCGCTGATCGCCCGCGCAATACGGGGCCCGACAAGGCGCTCGGCCTCGGCCAGCGGGTACCAGGCGGCCCCGCTCACTTCGGACTCCTGAATTCGCCCCATGTCCGCATCCGTCACGAAGGCGTACCCGATGTCCAAGTGGTAGTGATCCGGCTCATCCTTCGCCGGCCGGGCCGGAACCGCGCCGTACTCGATATAGACGGGGGTCGGCGACGCAAGGAAGACCTGGCCGGGGTCGACACCGCACTCCTCCGTCAACTCGCGCACTGACGCGTCGATCAGCGTGGTATCGGTCGGCTCCAGGTGGCCTCCGGGCTGCAGCGGGATCCCGTACGCAAGGTGCTCGACAAGCAGGATCTTGGCGCCGCGGACCAGCAGCGCTCCGACGGTCACGTGCATCCGAAAATTCCGCCGCGAGGCGAAATCCCCTCCCTGAGACAGCAGTCGCACCGGCTCAGACAGCAGCGCGGCTTCGTCCGGGTGGTGCTCGAGGTATGCGGTCAATGTGCTCGAGATGTCTGAGTCACTGATCGCCACGGGGCACCTCCCCACCGACCCGAGAGCGACGCTCTCCGCGACCGACTGCTCGGAAGTAGACGATGGGCACCGACACAGTCAGCTCCTAAGAATGATCATCAAGCGGTCCCTACTGCGCCGGTCGCTGCAGCCACTCCACGCTGGGTGTGACCACGCTCGCTTTCGAACTAGCAGCGTGGCACAGCCGTCACATGCTCCGCTCAGCAAACCAGAAACTCGCCAGCCACCCTCGACACGCCAGTGGTACCGGTAAGGGAGACGGATGAGACGCTCGACTCGCGCTGTGGCAGACCAGGCGCGGGGACACGATTCCCGGTGGTGTCTGGCAGAGCGTCCATAGTGTGAGGCGAGGAGTCCTGCTGGCCACCAAGCTTGCTGGCTCCGGCGCTGCCAGAGTCCTGGTGCGCACTCGTCCACGTGGTCGTTCACTAACCTCGGCCAGACCAATTGCGCCGCCGTCAGGGACGTTGGCCGCCGAACGGTCAGGGACGGGCACGTGGGCGGTTGCCGCCTCTGATCCGGCGCGGGTGGCATGGCGTGGATGGGCGATGTGGGCGCGGGGCAGGCGTCGGGGCCGCTCACCGTCAGGTGCGCGAGCCCGGGAAACAGGTGGTCCAGCTCGCCAGGGCGGGAGGGTAGGCGTGGACGGGCCTCATCGCCGAGCCCCCGTCCTCCCCCGCCGTAGTTGTCCCTGCTGAGGCCCGACACCACACCCACGTATGTCTGGTCGGGGGCTCAGCCTTGACAGGCGGCGCGGAGGTGGGTGTCGATATCGGTCCGTCCGCCCGGTGCAGAGGGGGTGCTGAGCGGATCGACCGGGCTGGGATGGGGTTGCTCTGATGGGGCAGCGCGAACGTACCGCCAGAGACGAGGAGACGGGTGTTGAGTCCGTTTCGGGTGTCGCGGTCGCTGTTGCGGGTGCATGGGCGGGGGGTTGTTCGGTATTGCCTTCAGTGTCGCTTTTTGTTGTCGCGCTCAGTGTCACCGCTAAGAGCGCCACACCCATCGGTGTGCCCTCTGCTCAGGTTAGGCGGGTTTCGGCTGTTGCGATGGCCGCCCCGAATCGCTTTAAGGCGACTCCTTGAATATATGTGCGGGCACGTCGGCACTGCCTCCTCCTCTGCCGTAGTGGTTCCCATCATCTGCTACTTTCCCGTCCCCTCTCGCTGATGCTCCTACCGTGGCCCACCATGTGGTTGCCTGCCGGCCGGCCCTGGTGAGGCCCTTGCCGAGAAGGTGGTGGGTGAGCAGGTTCTCTTCGCCGCCCTCCCCACTCGTTGGGGCCGGGGAGCGGCCGCACCGACCTCGGTTCCCGCGTTCGCTATCGGGGCGTGTGCGGCAGCGAAGGTGTGTCGGATGGGGGGAGATTTCCGTACTGGAAATAGGGGTGGCGTTCCCTGCTGCGGTTAAGGCCGCTACCCCTCTCAGGTGTTGTTTTCGCAGGCCTTCCCGGTTTCGGACGGTGCGATGGGCGGCCCGACTCGTCTAAGGACGAGTCCTTTGAATATGTGTGCACGTGTGTGAAGGGGCTGGTCGTGCTGCTCGTGTCCTGTTCGGCGGCGGCTTGTCTGCATCCCTTGGTTCTTCTTGGACTGCCAGCAGTCTGGCCGGCTCGCGGCTAAGCCGCGGGCCGGTCTCGGTGTTGACCTCGGTCTGAGCGGCGAGCAGCGTCTTCGTCTGAGGTGGTCATGGGTGCGTCGCACGCGTGTGACCGGCGCGTGTGACAGGTGACGCCTTCGTGCCGCCAACCCCCAACCCGACGGTTCCCCTGGCCCCGCGTCGTCGCCGACATCGCCGCGTACATGTCCCTCACCCTGCCGTGTCGGTCGTGGTGGTAGTCGCCCAGGATGTCGGTCATGTGGGCGGTGATCATGTCGAGTCGGGTTGTGCGCTCGGCGTGCATGCCCGGCAGGTGGGGGCGTCTTCGCCGGGGTTGTATTCGATGGGGTCGCATTCGCCGCCCAAGGTGAACATCTCCTCGTAGGTGCAGATTTCGAGGTGGCTGCCGTCGTCGCCGCGTTCGAGGCGGACGATGACGGGTTGAACGTGGCGGGGGTCCCTCATGATCGCCTATCCGGGGCCATGGTCGGTGAGCGCGGGCTGCCGGGGGCTGACGATGGGACGGGCGGCGGTCATGTTGGCGTGTGCCATGTGGTGTGCCTGTCGATGTCTCGGCATGTTATTCCGGTGCCGTGTCGACGGTGTTACCACCTCATTCAATGAGGGCTCGATAAACAACGCTTGTCAACCGGGATGCATATTATTCTCGCAGATTCTTTCGCGCGGCATTCGGGCATCGTTCGCCGTGGTCGGACGAAAGGCGAAGAGCCGGACGCGCGTGTGACGTCAAGGCTGATCCCATGAGTTTCTCGCGAGATGTTTCCACAGATCAGCGGTTGTTTTGTTAGGTTAGCCTCTCCAGCCGTTGGGGTGATACAAAAAATGGCCCGATCGACTTGCCGTCCGCGTTTCGTGCGAGGGATGGTCGTGATGCAAACGAAAAAGCACCGGCCCGGACGGGGGCCGGTGATGCGACCAGAAAGGGCCCCACACCATGGCTATTCACATCGCGGAAATTGCCGCTACTGAAATCATCCCCGCTGATACGGAAACCGCCGTCGCGATTCCCGCCGACGCCGGGCCTGTGGTGGCCCCTGACGGCCCCGACACCGCAGCCCGGGACGCTGACACCACCCCGGATGGGGACGCCCGTGTGGCGGCGGTGTGGGCGGCGCTGAACGCCGAGCCGGGCACATCGGCCACGATGATCGGGGCGGCGGCCGGGCTGAGCCGGATGGTGGCGGGCAAGATCCTCAACCAGTTCAAGGCCGAGGAGCGGGCTCGCCGTGAGCCGGGGGTGAATGACGGTCAGACACGGGGCCGCGCCGCCGACCGGTGGTACCCGATCACCGTCAGCAGCGGTAACGCCGCCTCCTCGTACACCATCGCCTCGGACGGTACCGCCCGGGGCACCTCGGATGTCGATATGCCGGAGACGGCGCCCGCCGTCCCGGATGCTGACGCCACCGGCACCGCCAGCGCCATCCCGGACGCTGACGCCGTGCCCGCGCCGGAGGAGACGCTCCCAGACGCCGCCGCCGATTCGGCCGACCCCGCCCCGGCGGCCGAGCCGACCGGCGAGGAGGACCTGATCGAGGAGATGCCGGACCTGCCGGAGGATGTGACCGGCGATGACGCGCCCGGCGAGGGTACGGACCGGGCCGACGACGCATCGATCCCGGTTGCCGACGCTGACACATCCGAGCCGGTGACTAGGCCGCGGTCTGAGCCTGACGTGTCCGAGCCTGATGCGTCTGGGCCGGTGTCCGAGCCGACGGCGGATGATCCGGCCTGGGTGCGGGTGCGGACCGAGCTGGCGGAGCTTTCCGACCTGTTCGGCGGGGTCGCCCTGGCCAAGGCCGAGGGCAACGATGTGATGGCGCTGGGGTGCCTGGAGATGGCGATGGCGCGGGTCGCCTCCGTGCACCGTGAGGCGCGGGCGGTGCTGACCGGTACCGCCGCCGCCCCGACCCGCCCCGCCTCCGGTACCCGGCCGGGCACCGCCAGCGCCAGCGGTGTGGAGGGTGGGGTGCGGCCGGGGGCGTTGCGGGATCGGGTGCACGCGCATCTGCTCGCGTTCCCGGACAAGGACTTCACCCCGTACGAGATCGGCAAGGTCCTGGACGCCTCCTCCGGCGCGGTGGCCAACGCGTTGGACCGGCTCGTCAGTCTCGAGGACGCGGTGCTGACGTGTGAGCGGCCCCGCCGGTTCGCCCTCGCCCCCACCGACGACATGCCCGATGACGCCTCCGCCGGAAGCCCGGCTGAGCCGGGCCACACGGCCACCGACACCTACAACGGCTGAGCCGGGTGGGACGGGCCGCCCCACCCTCCGCGCCGGGCTGCGACACGCCCCTGCCACCCGCTGATCACCGGCGTACCGGCCTCTGACACGGCAGGACCGGATCCCACCACACCCCATCGCGGCATCGCCTCTGTTTCGCATGCCCGCACCTCACCGCCCCTCACCACCACCGATCAGAACCGCCCATCAGAAAGGGAACTGTCATGGCTCACGAGATCGAGATCTTCGCCAATGGTTCGGCTGGGTTCGCCGCCGCCGGTAAGCCGGGCTGGCACGGGCTCGGCTATACCGCGCCGGGTCCGATGACCGCCGAGGACCTGCTGTCCAACGCTCAGCTCGCCGGGTGGAACGTGCGCAAGGTGCCGGTCGGCCAGGTGAACGACCCCGTCACCGGCCTGCCGGTCCTCACGGATGAGGACTTCCTGGTGGTGCGCACCAACCCGGTCACCGGCGCGCCGGAACGGCTCGGCCGGGTCGGCCGGGACTACCAGGTGCTGCAGAACGAAGACGTCACCGGCTTCCTGCAGACCCTCGTGGATGAGTCCGGGGCGGTCTTCGACACCGGCGGGTCGCTGAACGAGGGACGGCGGGTGTTCGTCACCATGCGGCTTCCCGAGCCGCTCATGGTCGGCGGCTTCGATCAGATCGACCTGTATCTGGCGGCGTTCTCCCGGCATGACGGGTGGGGGTCGTTCGTCACCGTCGCCACCCCGGTCCGGGTCGTCTGTGCGAACACCGAACGCGCCGCGCTGGCCAACCACGCCTCCAAGTTCACCGTCCGGCACACCGGCAACGTGGCCGGGCGCATCGCCGAGGCACGCGAGGCGCTGAAACTGACCTGGAAGCACGGGGAGGCGTTCGCGGCCGAGGCGGAGAAGCTGCTGGCGACCCGGATGGATTTCGCCGAGTTCCGTCAGTTCGCCAGCGTGCTGTACCCGCTGCCGCCGGGGGCCAAGGACCTGGCGCGGAAGAACCGCGAGCTGACCCTGCGCCAGCTGGAGCACCTCTTCGCTCAGGCTCCCACCCAGGAGCCGATCCGTAACACGCGCTGGGCGGCTTACAACGCGGTGACCGAGCGGCTGGATCACCGCAGCCCGGTGTTCGGTGGCCGTGATGTGGCGATGGTGCGGGCGGAGCGGGCGCTGCTCGATGACCACGACAACGCCAAGGTCAAGGCCCGCGCGTTCCGGCTCCTGGCCACTGCCTGACCCGCCATCCACCCCCGGGCCTCCGGTACGGCCCCCGCACAGGGGCCGTAC
>NZ_JAAAHR010000280.1:0-6596 GCF_009908215.1 Nonomuraea sp. K271
CGCTGGTCCAGGTACGGTTGCTGGCGCCGGACGGCGTCGAGGTGCCGGTGGGCGAGGTGGGGGAGATCTGCGCGCGGGGCAAGACCCTCTTTTCCGGATATTTCGCCCGACCCGACTTAAATGCGGCTAAGTCAGCGTACGGCTGGCACCACACCGGCGACCTCGGCCGCCGCGAACCCGACGGCACCATCACCTTCATCGGCCCCAAGCTGCGCATGGTCAAGTCAGGGGCCGAGAACATCTACCCCGCCGAGGTGGAGCGGGCGCTCACAACACATCCGTCGGTGGCCGACGCCGCCGTCATCGGGGTGCCCGACCCCGTCTGGCAGCAGGCGGTCAAGGCCGTCGTCGTGCTCCACCCGGGCGCGGCGGCGACGGGCGAGGAGCTCATCGGGCACGTCAAGGCGTCGCTGGCGTCGTACAAGAAGCCTCGGGAGGTCGTGTTCGTGGACGGGATCCCGAAGCGCGGCCCCGCACCCGACTACGACGCCCTCGACGCCACGCACGGCGGAGGCGGCTATCCGGGCGACTAAAGTGCAATCGCACTATCAACTGATGGTTTACTATCATATTTATGCGACTTCCCATCGAACGCCACCCGGAACACCCCTTCGACCCGCCCGCCGGTCTGCGCGGGCTGCCGGCGATGAGCCGCCTGGAGTTCGCCGACGGCCACCTGGGCTGGCTGGCCACCACCGACGCCGCGGCCCGCACGGTGCTCGGCGACCCCAGGTTCAGCGCACGCCAGGAGCTCAAGCACGTCGCCACGCACTCCTCACGTCCTGGCGGACCCGGCCACGCGGCTCCGCCGGGCTTTTTCGGCACCATGGACCCGCCTGAGCACACCCGCTACCGCCGCCTGCTCACCGGCCAGTTCACGGTGCGCAGGATGCGCCTGCTGGAGCCGCGCATCGAGCAGATCGCCGCCGAGCAGCTCGACGCCATGGCCGCCGCCGGGCCACCCGCCGACCTCGTGACGGTGTACGCGCTGCCGATTCCGTCCATGGTCATCTGTGAGCTGCTCGGAGTCCCGTACGCCGACCATGACTTCTTCCAGGAACGCAGCTCCCAGCTCGTCATCCCCGGCGGCGACACCGCTGCTGTCGGCGACCTGACCGCCTACCTGCACGAGCAGGTACGGCGCAAGCGCTCGGCGCCCGGCGACGACCTGATGAGCGGCCTCACCGCCGACCTGACGGACGAGGAGCTGACCAACCTCGCCCTGCTCCTGCTCGTCGCCGGCCACGAGACCACCGCCAATATGCTGGCCCTCGGCGTGTTCGCGCTCCTGAAACAGGGCACGCCCCCGGAGTCCGTCTCGGACGACGCCGTCGAGGAACTGCTGCGCTGGTTGTCGATCCTGCACCAGGGCGGGCCGGCCCGTACCGCGCTCGAGGACGTCGAGGTCGCGGGCGAGCTGGTCAGGAAGGGCGAGACCGTCGTCCTCTCCCTGCCCGTCATCAACCGCGACCCGTCCGTCCACGACGACCCCGAAACGCTCCGGCTCGACCGCGGCGGCGCGCGCCGGCACCTGGCGTTCGGCCACGGCGTGCACCAGTGCCTCGGGCAGCAGCTCGCCAGGATCGAGCTGCGCATCGGCTACCGCGCCCTGTTCGAGCGTTTCCCGGGGCTGCGGCTGGCCGTCCCCGCGACCGAGGTGCCGCTGAAGCACGACGCCACGGTGTACGGCGCCACCAGCCTGCCCGTGACCTGGCCCACGAGCTGACGAGGGCGGTCACAGGACGGCCAGCGGGGTGAGCGGGCTCCCGGTGCCGCCCTCGATCCTGAGCGGCGCCGCCACGAACACGAAGTCCGTACGCCCGGCCGCGCCCAGCTCCTCCAGCCAGAGCATCTCGATCAGGTGCACGCCGTGCCGGTGGAGGAGGATGAGGTGCAGGTCGTCGCCGAGGTCTTCCTCGGCGCGACCGCGCGCGTCGAGCCCGCCGATCGCGGCGTTGTCCGCGGCGACCGCCGCGACGTCGTGCGCGGCCAGCCACCGGCCGGCCGAGGCCGACAACCCCGGCTGGCCCGACCAGTACTCCTCGCGCGAGCGTTCCCACACCAGCGGCCAGCCCGTACGGATCACCGCGACGTCCCCCGGCCGCGGGGTGGCGAGGCCGGCCAGCAGGTCCGCCGTGATCCGGTGATCGGGTGGCAGGTGGTCGAGGCCGAGATGGCGGGGCACGTCGAACAGCACGCCCCTGGCGACCACCCCGCCCACCCGCTCGATGCCGCAGCGGGTGGCGCCGTAGGAACGCACCCGGGCCGCCGGGTGGCCGTTGTAGAGCTCGTCGCCCGACCACATGTGGCACAGCGCGTCCATGTGGGTCGTGGTGCCGTGGTGGCTCACGACCAGCGCGTCGTCGGCCACCTTCAGGCCCTCGCCGATGGGCCGCGCCCCGGCCGCGTAGTCGCCGCCGTCCACCGACATGAAGTGCTGCGGCAGCGGGCGGCCCGGCAGGTGCGGGACCGTCGTGGGCGCGGGCGAGGAGGTGGCGCCCCTGATCGGCATGGCCAGGCTCAGCACCTCGCCCGTGGTGGCGCTGCGCAGCGCGTCGAGCACCACGGCGGGGGTGAGGAGGTTGAGAGTACCACGCTGATCATCTGGGCCGAATCGTCCCCAGTTGTTAGGCTCGTCTACCACTGAGCTCCCCTTTCTCCGCGGAGGTCTGATGCACTGCGATCCCCGGTTCTCCGGCGTACGCGAGGTCTTCGAGCGCCATTTCTCCGACGGCGAGGAACTGGGCGGCGCCCTGGCCGTCTACTTGGACGGCGAGCTGGTCGTCGACCTGTGGGGCGGGGTCGCCGACCGGCACACCGGGCGGCCGTGGCAGCGGGACACGCCCGCGTTCGTCTACTCCTGCACGAAGGCGTTCACCGCCGCCGTGCTGCTGCAACTGGCGGAGCGGGGTCAGGTGGACCTCACCGCGCCGGTCGCCGACGTGTGGCCCGAGTTCGCCGCCGAGGGCAAGGCGGCCGTCACGGTCGAGCAGGTGCTCACCCACCAGAGCGGGCTTCCGGTGATCGAGGATCCCGTGCCGGTCGAGGAGTTCGAGGACCACGCGGCGATCGCGGCCCGGCTCGCCGCCCAGGCGCCGCTCTGGGAGCCGGGGACGGCGCACGGCTACCACGCGCTGACCTACGGGTTCCTGCTGGGCGAGGTGATCAGGCGGGTGACGGGCAAGACCGTCGGGGACCTGGTCGCCGCGGAGATCGCCCGCCCTCTGGGGCTGGAGCTCTGGATGGGCGCGCCGGACAGCGTGATCGCGCGTACGGCGCGGCTGCAGGCGGGCGAACGCGCCCAGGCACCCGCCCCCACGGAGGCCGCGGCGGGCGGGCGGGCGAACGACGTGCTGGCCGAGGTGACCAGAGCGGCGCAGGACCCACAGAGCCTGATGAACCGGGCGCTGGGCAACCCCGGCATGCGCCTGCTCAAGGGAGGCGCGAACCATCCGGTCATCCTGCGCGCCGGATGGCCGGCGGCGGGAGCCGTCGCCACGGCGCGGGGGCTGGCCGGGTTCTACCGGGCGCTGATCGCAGGCGAGCTGCTGCCTGCCGGCGCGCTGCGCGAGGCGATCCGTCCGCGCGTGAGCGGCCCCGACCGGGTGCTGCTCCTGGACACCTCGTTCGGGCTCGGCTTCATGCGGCCGTCGCTGACGTTCTTCGTGCCGTCGGCCGGCGCGTTCGGCCACACCGGCATGGGCGGCTTCATCGGCTTGGGCGACCCCGAGCGGGGCCTGGCCGTCGGCTACGTCATGAACAGGATGGCCGCCGCGCTCTCCGGCAACCTGCGCGGCGTGCGCCTGGTGGAGGCCGTCTACCGGGCCCTGTGACCGCATGGGCTCAGTGCATGGTCACGCCGCCGCTCACCGACAGGATCTGCCCGGTGATGTAGGCGGCGCGGTCCGTGCACAGGTAGGCGACCAGGCCGGCCACGTCGGCCGGCGTGCCGAGGCGGCGCAGCGGGATGCCGCGCGCGATCTTGCCGACGAGCTCCGGCTCGGCCTGCGTCACCCTCCTGAGCATGGGCGTGTCGGTGGGGCCGGGGCAGACGACGTTGGAGGTGACCTGGGCTCTCGCGGCCTCGCGGGCGAGCGTCTTGGCCAGCCCGAACAGCCCGGCCTTCGTGGCCGCGTACGCGGCCTCGCCGCCCGAGCCGGCCCTCGCGCCGTCGGAGGAGACGAACACCAGCCGCCCCCAACCCCTGCCGAGCATGCCGGGCAGCAGGAGCTTGGTGAGCAACATCGGACCGCGCAGGTTGACCTGCCACATGAGGTCCCAGCTCGCCGGGTCGCTCTCGACGAACGGCTGCACGACCGACACCCCGGCGTTGTGCACCAGGATGTCCACCGGCCCCACCGCTTCGCAGAACGCCTCGACGGACGGGGGCGCGGCCAGGTCGACGGGCGCCGCCCGCGCGCCGGGCAGGCCGGAGGCGACCTTCCCGGCGTTCGGCAGGTCCACGTCGGCGACCACCACCAGGGCGCCGAGCGCGGCCAGGTCGGCGGCGACGGCCGCGCCGATCGCGCCCGCTCCTCCGGTCACCACCGCGACGCGGCCGTCCAGGCCCAGCCCGTCCATCATGCGCCCGTCCGCCCTGTCTCCGTCATGCGCCCGTCCGCCCGGCTTCCGTCAGCCCGGTCTCCGTCAGCGCGGTCTCCGTCAGCGCGCGCCCAGGTTTCGGTCAGGTCGGCTGTGGCGGCGCGGGTCGCGAGCAGGCCGATCGTGTGCCTCATCACGGCCCGTGCGTAGTCGTCGGGGATGCCCGCCACCGCGTCCTTGACCACGGTGACCCGGTACCCCAGGTTGACCGCCTCCAGGGCCAGCCCGGGGATGCCGAGGTTGAGCGAGACCCCGGCAGCGACGACGGCCGTGACGCCCAGCGAGCGCAACGTCATGTCGAGCGAGGTGCCGGTGAACGGGGAGAAGCCGTGGTGGCTCTCCAGGTCGCCGGCGTCCCGCAGCTCGGGGACGACCTCGGTGGCGGGCGTGCCCTCCAGCATGTGCCCGGGGTCCTTGAGCAGGGAGACGATGAACGGGCAGTTGCCGGTGTGGGAGCCGGCCCGGTCGGGGCGGAAGGCGGCCGTGCAGTGGATGACGGGGATCGCGGCCGCCCTGGCGGCGTGGAGGAGGCGGGCGGCGTTGCCGATGACGTCGTGACGGGTGCACGCCTCCACCAGCTCCGGAAATCTCGTGAGATCGCCGACGACGCCCCGCTGCATCTCCATCGTGAGCACGGCTACCCGCTCCACCGGCGACCTCCGCACATTGGTGAGCCGAGCGCTTGCTTGGGTGTCGTCGGTCAGCATAGCACCCGGCACTCCCCCGTCATCCGCGATTGACGTCGGGCGAAATTTCTGGACTCGTGACAACCGGAACCCCGGGTGAGACCGTCGAATCGAAGACGGCTGCCTGATGGGGGTAGGACTTGGTCCCTGGTTACCGTGAAGTACGCCAGCTCGGCGCCGGCCGTACCGGCCGCGTGTTCCTCGCCACCTACCAGCAGACCGGCGCCTACGTCGCGATCAAATATCTGAACGCCACGCTGCGCCGGGACACCGAGTTCATGGACCGCTACCGGGCCGACACCCACGAACTCGTCGAGATCGACGACCCGAACGTGGTCAAACTATACGAATACGTCGAGACGCAGGCACGGGCCGCCATCGTCATGGAGCTGGTGGACGGCATCACGCTGCGCACCCTGCTCACCGAGCACCGAAGGATCAGCCCGGAGGCGGCCCTCGCCGTGCTGAAGAGCACGCTGCTGGCCCTGGGCGCCGCCCACGAGCGTGGCGTACCGCACCGCGACGTCAAGCCGGACAACATCCTCGTCCAGGCCGACGGCACCGCCAAGCTGGCGGACTTCGGCGTCGTGGTGCACGCCGAGGAGCCCGGCGTGCCCGCGGGCAGCCCCGAGTACATGGCGCCCGAACTGTGGACCCAGGGCAGGGCGGGCCCGCCCGCCGACGTGTACGCGGCCGCGTGCGTCCTGTTCGAGGCGGCCAGGGGGCGGCCACCCTACCGGGCGTACAAGGAAGGCGAGAACGGCGAGCTCGACGTGCCCGCGCTGCGGGACGAACACCTGGTGGAGCCGGTGCCCGTCGAGGTCGCCCCCGACACGCTGCGCGACCTGCTCAGGCGAGGGCTCGCGAAGGACCCGGCGCTCCGGTACGCCTCCGCCCGGCAGTTCGCGGCGGAACTGGAGGAGGACGCCGTCGCCGCGTACGGCCCCGACTGGGAGAAACGCGGACGCCGCCACCTCGCCGAGCTGGCCACCCTGCTCGCCCTCCGCTTCCCGCTGGCCAGGACCGACCACGCCGCGACGGCCGCGTCCCGCATCCGCGACCGCATGCCGCGGGTGCCCCGGCTGCCTCCGCACCTGTGGGTGGCGGGCGCCACGGTGGTCGCCGTGGCGATCTCGCTCATGATGTCGGGCGGCCGGCTGCCCCCCGGACCGGGCGCGATCCTCATGCCGCCGCCGGAGACGCAGAGCGTGCAGGAACCGACCCCCGCCGACGCCACCACGCCCGGCCCGGCCAGGTCGTCCGCCGCTCCCCGGCGCACCACCGCCGGGCCCACGCCCACGCCTCCCC
>NZ_JAAAHR010000281.1:0-6541 GCF_009908215.1 Nonomuraea sp. K271
GTGCAGAGGGACTCGGGATAGCCGAGGTGGTCGGACATGGCGAGCCTGATGCGCTTGCGTGCCTCGTCGGTGCCCGACGCCTCGGCCACGGCCCGCAGCCCGCCCTCGGCTCTCGGCACCCGGAACAGCGAGTCTGCCGAGCCGGGCCGGTAGGAGCCGGCCAGTTGGGGCGGCACGAACGCCTGGTAGTGGTTGCCGTGGACGAGCAGGCCGTCAGTCGGGTACATCCAGCCGACCGCTCCCGGCGTGGTCTCCAGGTCGATCGCGAAGCCTTCGCGGTGGGTGACGAGCGCGTTGCTGGCGATGTGGGCCCGCGACTTGGTCAGCGCCTCCAGTGCGGTGTTGAGGTTGTCGCTGTCGAGCACCCTGCGCCTGATCAGCGTCTGCGGCACGCCCACCGAGTCGTCGAAGCGCCCGCCCAGCCCGTTGGCGTTGAGCGCGATGCCCGCCGAGTTGGCCCCCTGCCGCCCGACCTGCCCCGCCTCCACATGCATGATCACCGAGGGCTTGCCCGGCTGGACCACCCTGAGCACCATCAGCGTGCCGGACACCCCGTCGCGCCAGTCCCAGTTCTGGCCCGCGTAGACGTGGCCGTCGCCGGCGGCTTCCCCCATCAGCGCGAACGACGTGCACCCGTCGGGCTCCATGGAGCTGAACGTGGTGTCGTAGATGATCTCGCCTCGCGCGTTGAGCGCCAGCACGTCGAGGAAGTCCACCCCGGCGCCCTCGGCGATGCCCTCCATCTCCTCGACCAGGTCGGGCGCGAACGCCTTGGCAGGCTCCACCCACCGGGCCGCGCGCTGCACGACCTGCTCCCAGGTCAGGCCGCTGGAGTGCCCGAACGCCTCCGCGTAGTAGGTCAGCGCACGCTGGACGCGGTCACGGGCCTGCTCGCCGTACTGGCGTCCCCGCTCGCGCGGAGCGCCGGAGATCTCGACGAGGGGCAGGGAAGTGAGGCTCAATGGTGCTCCTTGGGCCGACCGGGCCTGTAACGTTCATTTCAGGAGGCGGCGAGTCTGTAGCGGTCGTTTCCAAGAGAGAGTAATGAACGCTACAGGGGAGTCAATAGCCGTAATGGAAAATACACACGGCCCGGTCGAGCAGCTCAGGGCCAAGGTCAGGCAGTTGTGGGACGAGCTGTCGCCGGCCGAGCGGGCGGTGTGCCAGTTCCTCGTCTCCGCCACACCTGAGCAGATCCTGTTCGCCAGCGCGCAGGAGCTCGGCGCCGCGACCGGCACCAGCAACGCCACCGTCGTGCGCACGATGCAGCGGCTCGGCTTCGGCGGGCTGCCGGGGCTGAAACGTGCGCTGGCGGCCGAGTTCACCTCCGCGGTGGCTCCCGACGTACGCCTCAAGCAACGCATCAGCCATGTCGGGCAGGACCTGTCGGGCATCTGGGAACGGGTCTTCGACGAGGCCCGCGAGCGCATCGACCACTGCCGGCGGCTGTTCGACGAAGAGCCGTTCAAGAAGGCGGTCGAGCTGCTGGTCAACGCGCCGGGCGTGCTCGTCTTCGGCACCGGCGCCTCCGACCCCGCCGCCCGCCACCTGTCGCTCAAGCTGGGCCGCCGCGGCCACCGTGCCCGCGCCACCTCGGCGACCGGCTTCGCGCTGGCCGACGACCTGCTCGCGCTGGGCCACGGCGACGTGCTGGTCATCTTCCAGCCGGGCCGCCGGCTGAAGGAGATCACCGTACTGATCGACCGGGCCCACGCGGTGGGCGCGGGCGTCGTCCTCATCTCCGACGAGCTCGGGGGCGAGTTCGCCGACCGTGTGGACGCCGCGCTCGCCGCGCCGCACACGCCCACGGGCATCACCGGCGAGCCTCTGACCGGCATCATCCTCGGCGACGCGCTGCTGCTGGCGCTCGACTCCCTCGACCAGACCCGCTCGGTCGAGCACTCCCACCAGCTGAGTGCAATACGCGAGCAACTGCTCGGCCCCCGTTTCCGCTAACCTCACCTCGTCACTCCCGCTGTCTCGGAAGGTTTCGTCGTGATCGGCTGGCTAGAAGCGGTGGTGCTGGGGCTGCTCCAGGGGCTCACGGAGTTCCTGCCGATCTCCTCCAGCGCCCACATCCGTGTGGTCTCCGCTTTCGCCGGCTGGCAGGACCCCGGAGCGGCGTTCACCGCGGTCATCCAGCTCGGCACGGAGACCGCCGTGCTGATCTATTTCCGCCAGGAGATCTGGGAGATCGTCTCCACCTGGACCCGCTCCCTGTTCGTCAAGGAGCTGCGCGGCCACTGGGCGGCCCGCATGGGGTGGTACATCATCGCCGGCTCGCTGCCCATCGGCATCCTCGGCCTGCTGCTGAAAGACCAGATCGAGACGGTCTTCCGCGACCTGCGGCTGGTCGGCACCACGCTCATCGTCTTCGCCTGCATCCTGTGGCTGGCCGACCGCACGGCCCGCAACAAGCTCACGCTGGAGAAGCACCTGAGCCTGCCCCACGCCCTCGTCTACGGCTGCGCCCAAGCGCTCGCCCTGATCCCCGGCGTGTCCCGCTCCGGCGGCACCGTCACCGCGGGCCTGCTGCTCGACTACCGCCGCGAGGACGCCGCGAAATATTCGTTCCTGCTGGCGATCCCCGCCGTCCTGGCCTCCGGCCTGTACGAACTGCGCGAGATCGGCGAGGGCCCCGCGCCCGCGTGGGGGCCCACCATCCTGGCCACGGTCATCTCGTTCGTCGTGGGCTATCTGGCGGTGGCCTGGTTCCTCAGGTACATCAGCACCCACCGCTTCACCCCGTTCGTGATCTACCGGATCATCCTGGGGTTCTTCGTCATCCTGGCGGTCACGCTGGGCTGGATCCCGGCGAACGGCTGAAGGTGCGGGGGAAGCGGCTGCACAGGGCGAAGACGGCGGCGAACAACGTCCAGGCGGCGACGTACGCGACCGGGTGGGCCCAGGCGTCGCCGAGGAGGTCGGCCAGCGCGGTGCGGCCCTCGAAATAGCAGGCCAGGCCGCCGATCGCCCCCGGGATCGCGCCCCACCAGCGCGGCCACCACACCTCGTTGGAGACCACCCCGTAGATGACGACGGCGATCGGGCCGCCGAGCACGAACTTCGTCCCCGGCGGGTCCGACATCAGGGCGGCGATCACCATGACCGCCACCGCCGTACCGGCCGTCAGCAGGACGAGGGCGCCGAAGGGCGCGGGCTCGTCGCGCGGATCGACGTCGGGCGGCTCGTCGGCGCTGGGATCGTCGGCGCTGAGATCGTCGGCGGGTCGATCGACGTCGCCGAGATCGTCGGGCCGATCGTCGTCGCGCGGCGGAGGGCCGTCGGCGGGGACGTGCTCTTCGCGGGAGTCTTTGTCGTCAGGCACGGCGACCATTCTGGCCGAAACCGGCCGCGAGCGGCGGCCCTGGTTGAATGGCGTCATGGCGGGAGAACGGGGCAGGCGTCCGGGTAACCCGCGGACCAGGGAGTTGATCCTGTCGAAGGCGATCACGTCGTTCGTGTCCAGGGGCTACCCGGGCACGACGATCAGGGGCGTGGCCCGCGAGGCGGCCGTCGACCCCGCGCTGGTGATGCACTTCTTCGGCAGCAAGGACGGCCTGTTCGACGCGGCGATCAAGAAGAGCCTGCCGGTCGCGCTGCTGGTCGAGGCCGTCGAGGGCGACGAGGAGCACCTCGCCGAGCGGCTCGTCACGCGCTACCTCCACCTGTGGGAGGACCCGTCGTACGGCCCCACGTTCGCGGCCGTGCTGCACGCGGCGGCGGCCACCCCCGCCGCGGCCGACCTGCTGAAGGACCTGATGCGCAAGGAACTGCTGACCCCGCTCGCCGGAAGCCTGTCACGCGACCATCCAGAGATCCGCGGGCTGTTCGCGGCCTCGCAGATGATCGGCGTGGCGATGATGCGCTACGTCCTCAAGGTCGACCCGCTCGCCTCGATGCCCGTCCACCTGGTGGCGCGCACGGTGACGCCGGGCATCCAGCGCTACCTGACGGGCGCGCTCTCCCTGGAGGAGATCGCGGGGGCCGCCTCGGGCCGATAGGTGACCAGCGTGAACAGCAGGGCCGCCAGCCCCAGCCCGGTGGACAACACGATCACGCCCGTCCTGCCCCACCCGCCGAGTGCCGCGCCGCCCGCCAGGCCGGCCACGAACAATCCGAGATACTGCGCCGACGACAGCAGGCCCAGCCCGACGGAGACGTTGTCCGGCACCGCGGCGACGGTCCTGAACTGCTGGGCGGGCGCGAGCAGCCAGCCGAGCGCGCTCCACAGGAACGCCCACACCAGCGCGACGGGCAGCGCCAGGTTCGCGACGGGGATCAGGGCCAGGAACGCGGTGCCCGCGACCAGGGCGATCAGGATCATGCGGCGTGGGCCGTACACGTCGGTGAACCGCCCGCCGAGCTGGTTGCCGACGACGGCGCCGAGCCCCCACGCCCACAACACGGCCGCCAGCGGCAGGTCGAACAGCGACCCGAGGTAGGTGTAGGCGGCGAAGCTCGCGGCGAACATCAGCACGTGCGTGCCCAGCACCGCCAGCACCCGCCGGTCGCCCAGCGGCACGAACCGGTCCTTCAGCCGCCCTGAGATCGGGATGGTGACGTCGGGCACCAGCGCGGCCACCCCGGCGAACCCGGCGACTCCGAGCCCGGTGACCAGCCAGAGCGTGGCCCGCCAGCTCGCGGCGTCGCCCAGCCAGGTGCCGAGCGGCACGCCGATCGCGGACGCCAGGCTCATCCCGCCGATCACCAGCGCCAGCGCACGGCCGCGACGCTCGGGAGCGCTCAGCGCGCTCGCCACGGCCGACGCGGTGGGCGTGAACATGGCGGCGCCGGCTGCGGCGAGCACCCGGGTGGCCATGACCAGCGGGTACGTCGGCGCCAGCGCGGTCAGCGCGTTGCCCAGCACGAACACGCCCATCCCCGTCAGCAGCAACGTCCTGCGGGGCATGCGCGCGGTCACGGCGGCGAGCGGGGGCGACAACACCGCGTACGTCAGCGCGAACACGGTCATGAGCTGACCGGCCGCCGCCGGTGAGACGTCGAGGTCGGTCGAGATGGGCGGCAACAGGCCGGCCGTGACGAACATGCCCGTACCGATCGCGAAATTTCCGGCAGCCAGCGGGTAGAGCCGTGTGCTCAAAAGACCCTCCAGAGGAACAGTTGGACGCACATCAAACTGTCGCATTGTTTGGTGGTTGTCAAACAATGCGACAGGGTACGATGGCTCCATGCGTCTGCTCCCGCACCCGGCGACGGAGGACATCGAGCTCACCGAGGTCCTGCGGGCGCTCGCCGACCCGATCCGGCTGAAGATCGTCGCCCGGCTGGCCACAGTGGGCGAGATGACGTGCGGAGAGGCCACCGACCACCTCGGCGTGCACAAGTCGACGGCCTCACACCACCACCGGGCGCTCAGGGAGGCCGGAGTCGTCTACACCAAGCAGGAAGGGCGGCTGAAATACATCAGCCTGCGCCGCTACGACCTCGACGCCCGCTTCCCCGGCCTGCTCGACTCCGTCATCACCGCGTCCGGCGACCACCCGGCCGACGCCACATCCGGCCCGCGCCCACCCGACGCCACATCCGGCGACCACCAGGCCGTCGCCGCGTCCGGTGAGCGCGGCCGGGATTGACCCGCTCGCCATGACCAGGCCTGACCTGCCCATCCGTCACGTCCTGCCCGAACTGCTCGGCACGCTCGACCGGCACGGCACCGCCGTGCTCACCGCCCCGCCCGGCACCGGCAAGACGACGGTCGTGCCCTTGGCCCTGGCCGAGGCCGGGATGCGGGTGCTGGTGGCCGAGCCGCGGCGCCTGGCCGTACGCGCGGCCGCCCGCCGCATGGGCGTGAACTACACGATCCGCGGCGAACGCCGAACGGGAGCGAATCCCCTGGTCGAGGTCGTCACCACCGGCGTGCTCCTCCAGCGCCTCCAGCGGGACCAGGAACTGCCCGGCGTGGACGCGGTCATGCTCGACGAGTGCCACGAGCGCCACCTGGACGCCGACACCGCGCTCGCGTTCCTCCTCGACGTACGCGACACGCTCCGGCCCGACCTGCGGTTGCTGGCCACGTCCGCCACCGCCGACGCGGGGCCGTGGTCGCGGCTGCTGGGCGGGCCCGTCGTCGCGGCCACCGGCGCCACGCACCCGGTCGAGACGGTGTGGGCGCCGCCGCCGGGCCCGGTCACCCCGCCACACGGCCTGCGCGTCGATCCCGCGCTGCTGTCCCACGTGGCCGCGACGGTGCGGCGGGCGCTCGCGGAGCGGGACGGCGACGTCCTGTGCTTCCTGCCCGGCGTGGGCGAGATCGCGAGGGTCGCGGGGCTGCTGGCGGGTGCCGGCGTGGAGGTGTCGCAGGTCCACGGCCAGGCTCCGGCCCGGGTCCAGGACGCCGTGTTGTCGCCCGGCGCGGCCCGCAGGGTGGTGCTGGCCACGTCGGTCGCCGAGTCGAGCCTGACCGTCCCCGGCGTCCGGGTGGTGGTCGACTCGGGGCTGGCCCGCGAACCACGCACCGACCACGCCCGCGGCCTCGGCGCGCTCACCACGGTCAGGGTGTCGAAGGCGTCGGCGGACC
>NZ_JAAAHR010000282.1:0-6477 GCF_009908215.1 Nonomuraea sp. K271
CAGCATGAGGCGGTTTGAAGCCTCCCTCCGCAGGGCGGCTCCGAAGGGCCAAGACCTTCATCATCCGAGCAGCATCGCTCCAGATCATTCGCCTACATCGAACTCTCCTTCACGTTCAGGACACACGGATACAGCAGCAATGCGTCGGTATCGAAGGCGTAGGCCACGAGGTCCTGGTGGCCGTCGCCATCGCAGTCGGCGACTCCGTCGACGCGATACCGGTGCCACCCTTCGCCGATCTGTACCGGTGGCTGGCTGCTGTAGCCGCGTTTGCTCTCGCCGGGATACAGCAGCAACACGTTGTGGGTGCGGTCGACGGCCACGATGTCTTGGTGGCCGTCGCCATCCCAGTCCGCCACCGCCTTCGCTTCGATCACCGGGCCTGCGGCCGCCCGTGCGGGTATCGACAAGGCGGAGGTGGCGATCACCGCGAGGAAAACGGGCCGCCGCGGTACGGTGGCGCGCCGATGGACGTAACCCGTACTTCATCAACAGGCTCGCCTTTCTGCGGGCTGCCCGAGGCCCGATGCCGGCCATGGGCGGGGTGTCTTGAGGCCGGCATGATCGGGGGATCGTTACGCGCCGGGCCGGGGGCGGTCACTCCACCCACTCTTTGCCCGAATCGAGGGTGCCGCCGGTCGTGATGTAGCGGCCGGTGAGGGGATCCAAGTGGCGGAACCGTGCTGTCACCTCTGCCCGATACCAGGCAGGATTACCACACACTCCCCTGAGGTATTCGGCGGAGACGCTGGGTCCGGTGGGGCCCCAGGCGCTCGTGCCCGTCGTGCCCTCGTTGATGCCTTGCGCGCACCAAACCCACTCGTTTCGGGATACGTCCCATCGCTCCACGTTCACGACGACCTCGGCCTCTATGACCTTCACGGTGGCGCAGTCCCCCTCGAACACGAGAGCCGTGCCCCACCCCTGGTCCAACGAGAAAAGGCCGGGTCGGCGGTGGTCGATGCCCGCCCTGGCCTTGACGCAGTACGAGGGCCCCTGGGCCACGACGTTGGTAAATATCGTGTACGCCTGCGCCGGTTGTGGCACCGCGGTTGTCAGCAGCAGCGCGAAGAGCGCGGACAACGGGCTAAGGAGCAGAACTTTTCGTCTGGACATGGTGTCTCCGTCAGGTCGTCATGGTTTTAGGGTGATGGACCCCAGGAGTGGTCGTCCCGGTGGCGCGGGACCGTTCACACCTGTGCGCGGGAAGGACTAATCCTGTGTCTGGTCTGAAATCGGAAGAAGGGCCTGCGATTTCCGTAGTGCTGCTGGCCTGCCGCCAGATCACGACCGGGCCGTCGGGCGGTCGGGCGGTTCCATCCGCCATCCAGTCCTCTGCTGTGGCCCGCATCGTGGATTCGGCTGAGGGCGTGTCGGCCCTGATGGCCTGGACGCTCGGGTGCACGGCCGGACCGCTGTCCCAATGATCGGCAAGCGTGAGGGACACGGCGTCAGCTGCAGCGTCCGAACATCTGCACGTAGGTCAGGGCCGGGGTGGTGGACCCGGCGGCCGGGTCCGCGCTTCCCCAGGCCACCTTGGTGTACATCTCCTCGAAGGTCGGGTTGAGGATGGTGTCGCGGTGCGGCTTGCTGTTCATCCACCACGTGACGGCCGCCCGGGGTGTGACAGAGGCGCTTCCCCATCCCACGTAGGCGTTCTCCGCGATGGAGAAGGAGGCGCAGCGGCGACCGTAGCCGAGAGCTTGGGCACGGCTGAGCGGGGTGGATCCGGTCTGCGGATTGATGTGCGGGTCGCACGTGGTGGGGTCGTTCTTCATGGGGCGGCAGTTCTTGCCCGGCTCCACGTCCCCCCACCAGCGCAGCTTGACGGCTTCTGCGGCGTGCCTGGCTGAGGCGCTGGAGAGTGCGGGGGTTCCCTTCAGCCGGATGAACCTCTGCAGCGGCCGTAGGTTGGCCGCGGCTCGTTCGGCGTTGACGAGACACATCACTGCCGGTTCGACTTTGATGGCCTGAATCAGGAAGGCGCCGCGTCCCTGCTTGGTGTCGGGGAATGCGGATTGAGGCCGGTAGACGATATCGATGTTCTTGCACGTTCCAGCGCCTTTCAGCGATGGGGCCGCGGCGGCTGCCGGCTGTGCCAGCGCAACAGCGCCGGTCAGGCCCAACAGGAGGGCACCGGTCACGGCGACGGCAGCCTGCCGACGGCGTGACACAGCGCTCTTGGGCACGAGCCGCTGCTGGTTGCGGGAGAACGGTAAGAGGCTGCTCAGGGCGGACTCCTCGGCTTCGGTGACTGCGAACCGAGCGAGGATGGTGCAGTTCATCGCGATGCGTTTCATGATTTTCTCCTTGGTGTCGTATCCCGGTCGACCCCGCGCTCGCCGGGCCCACATGGTTTGACGGAACGTGCAGAACGAGTCAGGCCCGCAGGCCTTACGCGTTATCGATAGGGCTCCGGGATTGGGCATCACCTCTTGCACCGGCATCGTGAAGGCGATGTGGCAAGCGCGCGCTCTTCGCCAGGTGTCCCCTTCCAGAAGTCGGTCCGGTGCCGACGAATGAGGCCTGCCATGGTCAGGGTGCCGACGGCCGGCTGAATCGTTCGGTTCGTGGTGCCACTCACGCGGTGTACGTGACGAGCGCCGTGGAGTCTCCCGGCGGGAAGGCAGGGTCAGCGTGGGGAGAGGTAGATGGTCTTCCAGGCGGGGTTGCCGGCGGTGCACTGGATCGACGGCTTGCTGGCCCGGCGCTCTGCGCACACCTTGAGCTCGACCTGGTACACCCGGTGGTTGGTGAAGGAGAACTTCTTCGGTGTGCGATGGGCGCAGGTGCGTGCGTGGTGCCGCTTCCAGGTCACCTTGTCGCCGGCCGGGTTGACCGTGGCGATGTTGAACACCGCCCATCCGCAGGTGGACGACGCGCGGGTGAGGTCGGAGATGGTGCCGGACACGGTCAGTGTGGCGGCGGACGGGATCACTTCGTGGGCCTCGCCGGTCGCGGTGATCGTGCCGAGTGTCTTGGCCCGCTTGGCGCCGGGCGAGTAGTACGGTCCCCAGGCTTGGGGCGCGGCGGCGGCTTGGACTGCGCGGCCGGAACCGGTATCGAGCTCATCGGAGGCGGCGACTGGTTGGGCCGCGCCGGACGTGGCGGAGGCGGCGGGGACCGCGGCCATCGTCAGCAGCGTCGCTGCGGTGATGCCGATCAGCGCACGTGAGCTGGCGTTCATCTGGTTCTCCTTGCTGCGGATTGTCAGGGGCGTGGGGGTTGATCGCGATGACGTCGAGATCGGCCGGGGTCGTTCTCACTGAGGTTTCCTTACGGACCCGAGCCCATTGAGCAGTGAGACCATGTCGAGGTCGTGTCGCATTACTCGTAGGTCGTCGTGGTGTCGCTGCCGGGGCCGTCGTTGCAGGAGTCGGTGTCGTTGTCGCCGTTCAGTTCGTCGCCGCCGGTCCCCGATTCGGCTCGGCAGGGCTCAATGGACGGCGGCGAGGATCTGATCGAAGGCGGGGGTGAGCTTGGCGGCGGTGGCCTTGTCGGCGTTGGCCAGGGAGACGCTCACTGCTCGGTCATCGCTGCCGATGACGCCCTCCACGACGGAACCGTCTCGCTCGCACACCACAGCGCCCTCGGGTGAGGCGGAGCTGCGAAGCTTGCCGCCGTATTCGGTGCATGTGCCGTTGAAGTCCTTCCGGACGGCGGCGGCATCCGCCCCGGTGACGACGTCTGTCCTCATGACAAGAGGATCCGAGCCTCGCTGAGGGGCGTCCGCGGCGGTGTAGATGCAGACCGTCGCTTTGATCGATTCGGCGCTCTCCAGGGGGTGGTCTTCCTTCTTCTCCCTCAGCTCCCAGTCCAGTGCGGTTGCTTTGATGAGTGCCTCCGCTGTGAGCGGGCACTCGTCCGACGACCGGCCCTGACCCCCACCAGCTTCATTAGACGCGGTCTGTGATCCACACCCGACCAGGCATAACCCGGCGACGACGACCACCAGAACTCTGCTCATGGAAAGACACACTGTTACGACACCATCCTTTTCCCGTTACGGAAACGCCGTGCGCTCTTCGTATGAAATGGCTCCAGCCACAGTGAGCCAAGCGCTCTGATTTCCCCTTGTTATGTAGCTCTTGGAGACCCGTCGCTCCGTGGACGGCGCGGAGCTGTGGCCCCTGCTTGTTCCAGTCGTGAATACGGGACCCGGACTCGAACCTCGCGTGGAGCCGGCCGGCCGGAACTGACGCACGGCGTGGGCGGTCGACGAAGCCCTTGATGAGCGGCGTGCATCGCCGGCGCCGCTGCGTCAGTGGTCAGAGTGTGGCGCAGGGGCGGACCGAGACCCGGGACGACCAGCGGCCGGAGCGCGTGTCGTACGCCACGGCGTAGGCGTCGATTCCTCCCGGCTTGCCGCAGTTGTGCAGGTCGGTCATCACACCGAGGCTGCCTCCGGCCTGGCCGTTGTACCGAAATGCGGTGACCGTGGCGCCGTAGATCTCCTTGTTCGTCTTCTTGATTCGGATGGAGAGCTTGACCTTGCCGAGGTTGAAGTGATCACCGTTGAGCGTGATGTAGGTCTCACCCTGGTATTTGGTCTTGGTGACCCACAGCCGGGCGAGGATCTTGCGGTCGTCGGCCTGCAGGTTGTCCCGCTTGGCCTGGGTGCGCTCCTTGAGCTCGACACAGACGTCGTCGCCGGGGAACGCCTCCCGCCATACATAGGGGGTCTCGCAGGTGTGCGGGCCGTGCTCGCCGTTCGTCCAACGCGACACCTTGACGCGGTTGTCGTTGCGGACCTGGTCGCGGACGGTGGGGGCGACACACACCAGATCGGAAGGACGGGCCGTCCGCCACACGAATCCCTGGCGGCAGGTGTCGGGACCGGGGGCGGCGGCCGCGGGCGTGGCGGTGACGATGGTGGGAAAGCCGAGGGTGAGGCCGGCGATCGCGGCCGTTGCCAGCCCTTGACAACGTGCTTCATGATGATCTCCTGACGGTGGTTTGACGTAGTGATAGACGTGGTCACTTGCGAAGAACCTGAGCCCCGGCCGCAGCGCAGCCCGGCTTCGGCTTCGAGGCTGCCCGTTTTCCGGGTCGATGCCAGGCGGCGTTCACAGCCGTCCTGGTATCGACCATCCACCGCACTCAGACCCGGCCTGGAAAACTCCAGTGTTATCGCAGCCTCGGACGGAGAAATAATGGGCGAAGCCGCATGGGGATCCGTCGCTGTGGCTGCACCCCAGGGGGTCTGGTCCTGGCCCTCCCGGATGCATGCTGAACGCACCGTTCCATGCGTCGCGGCGCTTCACTTTGTACTTCTTGACCGGTCCGTTGTTGAATGCGTAGCGGACTTCGAAGTAGTCCCAGTCTCGTCCGGTCGGCCCCCACTGGAAGTTGGCCTTGCCGCGGGTTCGGTACGCTCGGATCATCGCTTTCGGTCCCAGAGTTGGGGACCAGCCGATCTGGCCGTTCTCGAAGTCTTGCCTGCGGGCCTTGTTGGTGGTGAAGCCGTACTCGGCGCGCGTCGGGCAGCCGTAAGCGCTGTTCTCCCCGCCCGAGGCCCGCCACCTGTCACCGATCAGCCCGTAGGGCGCGAATTTGGGGTTGCACGCGGCGGACGTCGTGCTGGCCGTTGTGATGCCGGTTGTGGCGCCGGTTGTGGCGCTGCCGGCGTGGGCGGGAAGCCCCACCAGAGCCGCGGAAAACGCGAAGGTAGCCGTCATCGAAAAATAGATCCTCCGGCCCATCACTACTCCCTATTCCTGACGTCCACAGCCCCGTGCGGGGCTTTCATAACTGAGTTATAAACGCGACCACTTGCAAAACACTTGACACGTCTTGGCGGCGTGGCCCGGCTCCGGCGATGCCTGTTCTTTCCGGGTCCACCACGCCTTGGGAAGTGCGTCCTCGGAGTAATCGACGTCAAAGCAGGGCGGTGCAGAAAAACGCCACGTTCGAAGACAGGCTCTGAATCTGAACGATCGGAAGACAGGCAATGGCCTGCGGCCGCTCGCCCTGATCGAATCGGGCATGAGACACCACTCGCCGTGGTGAATGACCACCGCCCTTTCCTGGCCGCCGATTCGTTCAGTGAGATGGGACTTCTGGGCTGTCTTTCTTGGTTTCGAGTGATGACGACGGTGGTGTCATGGCCGGAGGAGTGAGCCCGGCTTCGGCGGCGGTCTTGATGCGCTGGAGGGTTTGGATCATGCCGGCGCGGGTGGCGGCCCGTGTGCGCCTGCGCGCTGCGGGAATGCCCTGGAGGGCTTCGGCCCACCGGGGGGAGGCGGAGGCCGGCGATACGGTGTACTGCTCGATCACCTGGGTGCCTCCGGCATCGCCGGGAGCGAGCAGGTAATGCCACAGCGTCGACGGGAGGCTTCGCACATGGGTGAGGAAGGCGAACTCGGTCCCGGGCTCGCAGACCACGACCTCGCATTCGCGTGACCAGCGCAGGCCGGCCATGCGGTTGTGGCCGACGAACCGGGCCCCGGCCGCCGGGCCGGTGGCCGGGGCTATCCA
>NZ_JAAAHR010000283.1:0-6420 GCF_009908215.1 Nonomuraea sp. K271
CGCCTGGAGCTGGGCGAGCACGGTCTTCTCGCCGGGGAGCTCGGCGACCTGATCCGCCGCCACCCGCTCCGGGAGCGGCTGCGTGCGGCCCATATGCGAGCCCTGTACGGCGCGGGCCGGGCGAGCGAGGCCCTGGACAGCTATCAGGATCTGCGCCGCGGCCTGGGGGAGGACCTGGGCCTTGAGCCGGGTCCTGAACTGGCCGCCCTGCAACGGGAGATCCTGCGGCAGGACCCGACCCTGCGGGCCGTCCCGGCACCGATGTCCGCCCCGCGCCGCCACACCAACCTGCCTGTCCCGGCCACCGCCCTGGTCGGGCGGTCGGACTCCGTGCATGAGGTCCGCGCCCTGGTCGCGGCGGGCCGCCTGGTGACGTTGACCGGGCCCGGCGGAGTCGGCAAGACGCGGCTGGCGGTAGAGGTGGCGTCCGGCCTGACCGGTTCCTACCCGGACGGTGTCTGGCTGGTGGAGCTGGCCGCCCATGCCTTCTCCACCGAGTCCGGCGCCACCACCACGGGTGATGAGCTGGCCGAGGTCGTGGCCGCGACGCTGGGGGTCCGGGACGACGCCGGCCGCTCCGGCCCGTTGCCGCGCACGCTGCTCGACCGTCTGTCCGACGCGCTCCGCGCCCAACGCCTGCTGCTGGTCCTCGACAACTGCGAGCATGTCATCGAGGCCGCCGCCGGCCTGGCCCGGGCGCTGCTGCGGCACGCCCCAGGCGTACGGATCCTCGCCACGAGCCAGGAACCGCTGAGCATCTCGGGCGAGCAGGTCTGGCCGGTGCCCCTGCTTGATCTGCCCCCGGACTCGGATGATCAGGCGGTACTGCGCGCGTCGAGCGCGGTGCGGTTGTTCGTCGACCGGGCTGCGGCGGCCTCGCCCGGCTTCGCTCTCACCGACGACAACGCCCGTGCGATCGCCTCGATCTGCCGTCGGCTCGACGGCATTCCGCTGGCCCTGGAGCTGGCGTCGACCCGGGTCCGGGTCCTCGGGGCGCGTGAGGTGGCCAGGCGTCTGGACGATCGGTTCAGGCTGCTCACCGGCGGTCATCGGGGCGTCCCTGCACGGCAGCAGACCTTGCGCGCGATGATCGATTGGAGCTGGGAATTGCTCACCGCGGCCGAGCAGGTAGTGCTGCGCCGGCTCGCCGTCCACTCCGATGGCTGCACGCTGGAGGCCGCCGAGGCGGTCTGCGCCGGTGCCGGTGTGAAGCCCGCCGAGGTACTGGACCTGCTGACCCGTCTGGTCGACCGTTCTCTTGTGCTGGTCGCCCACGATGCGGACGGCACCCGGTACAGGCTGCTCGAGTCGGTGTCGGCGTACCTCTTGGAGCGGCTGCGGGAAACCGAGCACGAGCGTGTACGGCGCGCTCACGCGTACTACTACGTGGCGTTCGCCGAACGGACGGATCCCTTCCTTCGCGGCGCCGATCAGCAGCGCCGGCTGCGGGTTCTGGACGCCGAGACCGCCAATATCCGCAGCGCGCTCGACAGCGCCGCCGCGGACGGCGACGGCCACCTGATGCGCCGGCTCGTCCACGCGATGGCCTGGTACTGGTTCCTGCGCGGCCGTCTCAGCGAGGCCAGGCGCTACCTCGCCATGGCCCTCGCCCTGCCCGGCGATTCCTCCGGCGGCGGTGAGGGCGAGGAGGACTCTGCGGCCGGCCGGGTACCGGACCGGTCGGGCACCGTGGCCTGGCACACCGGGATGAGCCTGCTGTCCGGCGTCCCGGACGGACCGGCACGCCACAGCCAGGCCCTCCTGGAGGTGTACGAGGGCATCCGCGATCCCCATGAGCGGGTAAGGGCGGGCTGGCTGCTCGCTTACGCGGTCACCAGGTTCGGCGACTTCGCGGTGGGCACGGAACTGCTGAACCGGATGCTCACTGAGTCCCGTGCGCTCGGTGATCGCTGGGGCCTCGCCGCGGGGCTCAGCACCCGAGGCATGCAGACCTACGTCTGCGGCGAGCTGAACGCTTCCCGGCGCGACGGCGAGGAGAGTCTCGAGCTCTTCCAGGAGGCCGGTGACCGGTGGGGGCAACTGCAGGCCACGGCCGTGCTGGGCCGGCTGGCGGAGATCGAGGGCGACTATCCGCAGGCCGCCCGCCTGCACCGGGAGGGGGCGCGGATGGCGGAGGAGCTAGGGCTGTGGACCGACGCCTCGATGCGCTGGTCCGAGCTCGGCAGGATCACCCTGCTGACCGGCGACCACGCCGGGGCCGAGGAATTCCACGAGCGGGCCAGGCGCCTCGCCATCGAGCAGGGCGACCAACCGGCCGAGGAGTACGCCGAGCTCGGGCTCGCCCTGGGGGCGCGCCGACAGGGCCGACTCGACCGGGCGGAATCGTACCTGCGCCGCTGGCTGGAATGGAACCGGCAGTTCGACGCAGAGTACGGGACGGCGCTGATCCTGGCCGAACTCGGCTTCGTCGCGGAACTGCGCGGGGACGCGAAGACGGCACTGGCGCTGCATCGGGAAGGGCTGGTCGCGGCCCGGGACACCGGCGACCCTCGGGCGATCGCCCTGGCCTTGGAGGGGCTCGCCGGGGCGCGGGCCCTCGCCGGTCGCCCTCTACAGGCCGCACGCCTGCTCGGTGTGGCCTCCGCGGCCCGCGCCTCGGTGGACGCGCCGCTGCCGGCGGCCGAACGCGGTGACGTGGACCGGATCACCGCGGCGCTACGCGCGGCACTCGGCGAAGCAAGATTCGAAGCCGAGTTCGAACTGGGCACCGCCCTGAACCCGGACGACGCGGAACTGCTCGACACGTGACGGGATACGCCCGGACGCGCGCCCGCTTGGCGCATGGACGGCTGGACGTGAACACGCAGCGCTCCGGGCTGACACGTGGTGATCAAACACACCGGGCTATCTTCAAGGTCCCGCCTCACTGACTCGACTCGCAGCTTCAACTCGAAATCCACCGTGATGCGCGCCCCGCGTCCACCGGGCTTGCCGGTGATCTGTTCGTGGAGCATCGCGACGGCGTTGAAAGCCGCTGGCTGGCTGGCACGCGTCTCTCTGTCAGCTCGCAGCCGCCTGCCCAGCGAAGGTGTGAACTTTCGGATCAGGCAGTCGAGGTGGGTCGCGCGGTCTGGTAGATGGTGGTGAGCCAGATATGGAGCAGGATCTCCACGACGTCGGATGCCGGCACCGCGGGCTCGTCGCCGGTCAATGTCGCATAGAACACCGAGTCGTTCATGGCGTTCAGCGCGATGGCGAGATCGCGGGCTCGCAGTCCGGGCGGCGCGGCGCCGCGGGCACGCTCGGCCTCAATGGCCAACGTGGTCCTGGTGATCCATATCTCCTTCATGTCGGACCGCCAGCGACGGACCTCCGCGCTGGTGCGCCCGGCCTCGACGGCGGCGGCCAGCACCGAGCGGTGCGCACCGAAGGTCGTGTGGGTTGCGACGAGGCACTCACGCCAGTAGCGCACCGGGTCTTCGCGGAGCCGGTCGAACTCTCCTGCCACGGCCTCGCCGATCTCTTCGGTCACGCGGTCGAGCAGAGTGAGCAGCACCGCGTCCTTCGATCGGAAATAGAAGTAGAAGGTGGGGCGCGAGATCCCAGCGCCGCGCGCGAGGTCGTCGACCGAGATTTCGCTCAGCGCCCGCTCCTGGAGCAGCTTCGCCGCGGTGGCGAGGATGTCCAGCTCCCGGTCGTCGCCTGTGGGCCGGGCAGCACGGCGGCCACGGCTCGAACGTGGTGTCGCGGCGCCGTCGTGGGTCATGCAATCCAGCCTATAGGGGCCGACTGTGCGGAATCAACGCGATGTCGAATTACTCGACATACTGTTGATTATGTCGACATAGTGTCGATATGTTTGGGGCTGCACATGGGTTATGCGGGCTGGAGTACGAAGGGATGGCCATGACGCTCGAGCACCTTGACATCCTGATCGTGGGGGCTGGTCTGTCCGGTATTGGTGCTGCTTGTCATCTGCGCCGGAAATGCGCGGGCAAGACGTACGCCATCCTCGAAGCCCGCGGAGCGATCGGCGGCACGTGGGACCTGTTCCGCTACCCCGGCGTCCGCTCCGACTCCGACATGTTCACCCTGGGCTACCGGTTCAACCCCTGGCCCGAGGCCAGGTCGATCGCCGACGGCAGGTCGATCCGCGAATACGTGCGGCGCACCGCGCGAGAGCACGGCGTCGCCGACAAGATCCGGTTCCACCACCGCGTCATCAGCGCGGGATGGTCTACGGCAGATGCACGCTGGACCGTTCGGGCAAAGCGCCTTGACACCGGCGAGACCATCCTCCTCACCTGCGGTTTCCTCTTCGTCAACACCGGCTACTACCGCTATGACCGGGGTTTCACCCCCGAGTTCCCGGGCGCCGACCGCTTCAGGGGCCCCATCGTGCATCCCCAGCACTGGCCGCGGGATCTGGACTACGCCGGCAAGCGCGTCGTGGTCATCGGCAGCGGCGCCACGGCGGTGACGCTCGTTCCGGCGATGGCGCAGGCGGCCGAGCACGTCACGATGGTGCAGCGCTCACCTAGCTACGTCCTGTCACTGCCGTCCACCGACCCTGTCGCTGACGTGCTGCCTGCGAAAATCGCCTACACGGTCATACGGTGGAAGAACATCCTGATGGGCCTGCTGTTCTACCAGTTGAGCCGGCGACGGCCGGAATGGGTGAAGCGCTTCCTGCGTTACGGCGTGCACCGTCGATTACCGCTGGACCACGACGTCGACGTCCATTTCAAGCCGCGTTACGACCCCTGGGACCAGCGGCCGTGCATCGTGCCGGACGCTGATCTGTTCCATGCCTTACGCGACGGAAGAGCGTCGATCGTGACCGCTGGGATCGACACGTTCACCGAGGACGGGGTCCGGCTCGCGTCCGGAAGGGAACTGGCGGCTGACGTCATCGTCACCGCCACCGGTCTGAACCTGATGGCCATCGGTGGGATGGCATTGAGTGTCGACGGTGCAACTGTCGAGATCGGAAGGACGACGGCCTACAAGGGCATGATGCTCTCCGGTGTGCCGAACTTCGCGTTCACCATCGGCTACACGAACGCGTCCTGGACGCTCAAGGCGGACCTGGTTTCCACTTATGCGTGCCGGCTGATCAATCACATGGAACGACAGGGCTATCGGTTCTGCGTGCCGACCGGACCCGCGCCGTCGGCCCACCCGCTTATCGACCTCAAATCCGGATATGTCATGCGCAGTATCGAGGCGTTTCCCAAGCAGGGAGCATCGGCACCATGGCGGCTGCATCAGAACTACCTGCGAGACGTACTGCTGATGCGCCACGGCCGCTTGGAAGACGGCACCATGCGATTCCTCCGGTCGGCGCTCGCCGCTCCGAAGAGCCCTGCTCAAGCACACCTTGACGCCGCGACAGAACAGGAGAACAAGAAATGACCTTGCGGATTCCCGCGGTCGTGAACGACGGCGACGGTGGCAGCAGGCTGACCACCGTAGCGCTCGAACAACATGAAACGGACCTGGGACCCGGCGTGGCGTCCATGTTGTCCACGACCCCATCCGAGGTGGTGTCGATACAGTTCATCGACCTTCTCGCCGCCATCACCATCCCCGCGCACCCGGCGCCGGCCCGCCAATTCGTTGTCGTTCTCCGCGGGAGCATCGAGGCCGAAGACACCACCGGGGAAACCCGGCGACTCGGGCCCGGAGACGTCGCCTTCGCCGCGGACATCAAGGGAGGCCACATCACCCGCATCGTCGAGCACCCGGCACGTCTGATGTTCGTCGTGCTGCCCGACGGCGCACCCGGCCCGGCCTGACAGCGCCGATGAAGACTCCTGGAGCACGCGGACAGTGGATCAGCCGCGACAATGCCGCCGACCAGAGCCGGACGGCGCGCCCCCGTTTCTCCGAACGATCACGATCGAAGGGGCAACGACCATGATCAATGTCGCGATCATCATCGGGAGCACACGTCCGGGGCGCAACGGGGAGGCAGTGGCCCGCTGGGTTCACGATCTCGCGGCGACGCGCGATGATGCCCGGTTCGAACTCGTCGATCTCAAGGACTTCGGCCTGCGTCTTGGTTTCGAGTGATGACGACGGTGGTGTCCGGACGAGTGAGGCCGCTTCGGCGGCGGTCTTGATCCGTTGGAGGGTTTGGATCATGCCGGCGCGGGTGGCGGCCCGTGTGCGCCTGCGCGCTGCGGGGATGCTCTGGAGGGCCTCGGCCCATCGGGGGGAGGCGGAGGCCGGCGATACGGTGTACTGCTCGATCACCTGGGTGCCTCCGGCGTCGCCGGGAGCGAGCAGGTAATGCCACAGCGTCGACGGGAGGCTTCGCACATGGGTGGGGAAGGCGAACTCGGTCCCGGGCTCGCAGACCACGACCTCGCATTCGCGTGACCAGCGCAGGCCGGCCATGCGGTTGTGGCCGACGAACCGGGCCCCGGCCGCCGGGCCGGTGGCCGGGGCTATCCA
>NZ_JAAAHR010000284.1:0-6248 GCF_009908215.1 Nonomuraea sp. K271
GGGAGCAGAAGCGGCTCATGCTGGCGGCGCTGCTGCGCGGTCCAGACGAGATCCTGCTGCTCGACGAACCCGACAACTACCTTGACGTGCGGGGCAAGCAGTGGCTGGAGCGGGCGGTCAGGGAGTCGGCCAAGACGGTGCTGCTCGTCTCGCACGACAGGTGGCTGCTGGCCGAGACGGCCGACCGCATCATCACGGTCGAGGGGCGCGGGGCGTGGGTGCACGGCGGCGGATTCGCCGGCTACGCCGAGGCCCGCAGGCGGCGCGCGGAGCGGCTGGAGGAGCGGCGCGGGCGCTGGGAGGACGAGCGGGCCCGGCTGCGCGGCCTGGTGCACACACTCCGTCAGCGCTCGGCGAACAACGACGCGCTCGCGGGCGCGTACCGGTCGGCGGTGACGAGGCTGGAGCGGTTCGAGCGGGCCGGGCCGCCCGAGCGCGCGCCGAAGGAGCAGAACGTGCGCATGCGGCTGCGCGGCGGCCGCACCGGCAAGCGGGCGCTCACGTGCGAGGACCTGGAGCTGAGCGGCCTGCTGCGACCGTTCTCCACGGAGATCTGGTACGGCGAGCGCGTCGGCGTCCTCGGCGCCAACGGCACCGGCAAGTCGCACTTCCTGCGGCTGCTGGCCGGCGAGCCGATCGCCTGCACCGGCTCGGCCCGGCTGGGCGCCAGGGTCACGCCCGGCTATTTCGCGCAGACCCACGAGCGGCCCGACCTGCACGGACGCGCCGCGGCCGACGTCGTGATGCGTGAGCACGCCATGACCCGCAACGAGGCGATGGCGGCGCTGGCCCGCTACGAGCTGGCCCCGGCGGGCGGGCAGCCGTTCGAGACGTTGTCGGGCGGCCAGCAGGCCCGGCTGCAGATCCTGCTGCTCGAACTTTCGGGGGCGACGCTGCTGCTGCTCGACGAGCCGACCGACAACCTCGACCTGGCCGGCGCGGAGGCGTTGCAGCGGGGCCTTGCCGGGTTCGCGGGCACGGTGCTGGTGGTCACGCACGACCGGTGGTTCGCCGCCGGCTTCGACCGTCACCTGATCTTCCGCGCGGACGGCCGCGTGCAGGAGAGCGCCGAGCCGCGCTGGGACCTCTAGCCGGAGGCCGCGCTCTGCCGGCGCAGGGCGGAGACCGTCATGGCCTCGTCGACCGCCTCGGGCGACAACACGTGGTCGAGCACCATCACCGCGCACCCGCTGATGCCGGCGCCCGCGCCGAGCCGGCTCGGCTCGATGCGCAGCCGGCGGGTCGCCAGGGCGGTGGAGCGGCGGTAGACGACCTCGCGGATGCTGGACACGAGCGGCCCGAACGCCTCGGCGACGTCGCCGCCCAGCACCACCACCGACGGGTTGAGGATGTTGACCGCCCCCGCGAGCACCTCGCCGATCCTGCGTCCCGCCTCGCGCACGGTGGCCATCGTCTCGGCGTCGCCCGCCCGCACCAGCGCCGTCACGTCGGCGATCGTCGTGACGTCCTTGCCGAGGGCCCGCAGGTCGCGCAGCAGCGCGGTGCCACTGGCGACGGAGTCGACGCAGCCGGTGTTGCCGCACCGGCACAGCACGTCGCCGCCGTCGAGCACGGGGATGTGCCCGATCTCGCCCGCGGCGCCCAGCGCACCGCGCAGGATCTCGCCGCCGGCGACGACGCCCGCGCCGATCCGCGTCGAGATCTTCACGAACATCAGGTCGCTCAGGTCGGGGTAGACGCCGCGGTGCTCGCCGATTGCCAGCACGTTGACGTCGTTGTCGACGAGCACCGGGACGGGGAACCGCTCGTGAATGATCGGCGGGATCACCACTCCGGTCCAGGAGGCCATCACGCGGGCGCTCTCCGTGCGGCCCTGCGCGAACTCGACCGTCGCGGGCACGCCCATGCCGACGCCGGCGACCGTGGAGCGGGGACGGCCGCCGAGCAGCTCGTCCCAAGTGTCCATGAGCAGCGGCAGCACCACGTCGGGGCCCTGCTCCACGTCCATCGCGAACTCGCGCCCGTCGAGCTCGTGCCCGGCCAGGTCGCAGACGGCGACCCGGGTGCGGCTGGCGCCGAGCGCCGCGACCAGCACCACGCCGCCCGAGGCGTTGAACTCCAGCCGGACCGGCGGCCTCCCGCCCGTGGAGGGTGCGTCGGCGCGCTCCACGACCAGGCCGCGTTCCAGCAGCTCACCGACGCGCAACTGCACCGCTGGGCGCGACAGGCCGGTCACCCGGCCGAGGTCGGCGCGCGTCACGGCCTCTCCTGAGCGGATGAGGCGGAGCACCTCGCCACTGGTGGCGAAGGTCGCGGCAGTACGTCGAGGCATAGGCTAAGTGAACCACACGGGGTTAGGTAATGAAAAGTCGCGACTTTTTTATCTTAGATTCCAAAACTCCGCTTGTGTACGAACCAAACTCTAGTTATTGTCCGTTCTATCCCTAGTTGGTAGATCATGGAGTCTCAACCGTGTCCCCCCTCTCGACCTCACCCGCAGATCACCCAGATCCCGCCGGCGCGCACACCGCGGACCTCGTCGTCTTCGGCGGGACCGGCGACCTGGCCATGCGCAAGCTGATCCCGGCGCTCTACCACAGCGACAGGGACGGCCGGCTCTCCCCCCAATCCCGCGTCATCGCCATGTCCAGGGGCGGGCTGACCGACGCCGACTTCCGCGGAAAGGTGGACGCCGAGGTACGCGACCAGGTGCCCGCCGACGATCAGGCCGGCTGGCAGCGTTTCCTCGGCCGCCTGCACCACGTCTCGGTCGACGTCGGCAGAGACGTCACGGGCACGGGCACGGGCACGGGCACGGGCACGGCCACGGGCGGGACCGACCGGCAGGGCTGGGGCGCGCTCACCAGGCTGCTGGCCGGGCACGAGCAGCGCGACCGGATGTTCTACCTGGCCAGCCCGCCCCGCACGTTCGGGCCGTTCTGCCGTGAGCTCGACGAGGCCGGGCTGGTGACGCCGAGCTCCCGCGTGGTGCTGGAGAAGCCGCTCGGCCATGACCTGACGAGCGCGCAGCGCATCAACGACGAGGTCGGCGTCATCTTCGACGAGCGCCAGATCTTCCGCATCGACCACTACCTGGGCAAGGAGACCGTCCAGAACCTCCTGGTCCTGCGCTTCGCCAACGCCTTCCTCGAGCCGATCTGGAACTCGCTCTGGATCGACCACGTCCAGATCACCGCGGCCGAGACCGTCGGGACGCCCGGCAGGCGCGGCTACTACGACCACGCGGGCGCGCTGCGCGACATGGTGCAGAACCACCTGCTGCAGCTGCTCACGCTGACCGCGATGGAGCCGCCCGCCCGCAGCGACCGCGAGGCCGTGCGTGACGAGAAGGTCAAGGTGCTGCAGGCGCTGCGGCCGATCACGGGCACGGAGGCCGACCGCTTCACCGTACGCGGCCAGTACGTCGGCGCGGACGGCATGCCGGGCTACCTCGACGAGCCCGCGTCCACGCCGCCCACCGAGGCCTCGCGGCGGGTGGAGACGTTCACCGCGATCCGGGCCGAGGTGAAGAACTGGAGGTGGGCGGGAGTGCCGTTCTACCTGCGCACCGGCAAGCGGATGCCGTACCGGCGCTCGGAGATCGTGGTGCAGTTCAAGGACGTGCCGCACTCCATCTACCCCGGCGGCGCGCCGAACCGGCTGGTGCTGCGGCTCCAGCCGGAGGAGGGCATCCGGCTGCACATCATGGCCAAGGAGCCGGGTGCGGGCGACGTGACGCTGAAGCCGGTGCCGCTGTCGCTGAGCTTCGGCGAGACGTTCTCGACGCGGGTGCCGGAGGCGTACGAGCGGCTGCTGACCGACGTGCTGGCCGGGAACCCGACGCTGTTCATGCGGCGGGACGAGGTGGAGGCGGCCTGGCGCTGGATCGACCCGATCCTGCAGGCCTGGGAGTCGCAGGCGGAGCTGCCCGAGCCCTACCCCGCGGGGACCACCGGCCCCGCGGGCGCCCATGAACTGCTCGGCCGCAGCGGTCGCACGTGGCACGAGGAGGACGTGTGAACGAGCGCGCGATGCGTACCTGCCGATGGAGAGAGCTCGGGTTCACCGGCCCGACGAAGGAGCGTGCATGAACCCCGTCATTCAGGAGATCACCGACCGGATCGCCGAGCGGAGCGCCACGAGCCGGGCCGCGTACCTGGCGCGGATCCGCCGTGACGGCGAGGCCGCGCGGGCGAAGGGGCCCGCGCGGGCGCACCTCGGCTGCGCGAACCTGGCGCACGGCTTCGCGGGCGCCTCAGGCGAGGACAAGCCCGCGCTGCGCGCCACGGCGAAGCCCGGCGTGGCCGTCGTGACCAGCTACAACGACATGCTCTCCGCGCACCAGCCGTACGAGACGTATCCGCAGGAGCTCAAGGCGGCCGTGCGCAAGGCCGGGGGTGTGGCGCAGGTGGCGGGCGGCGTGCCCGCGATGTGCGACGGCATCACGCAGGGACGGCCCGGCATGGAGCTGTCCCTCTACAGCCGCGACGTGATCGCCATGGCCACCGCGATCGCCCTGTCGCACGACATGTTCGACGCGACGCTGCTGCTGGGCGTGTGCGACAAGATCGTGCCGGGGCTGTTCATCGGGGCGCTGCACTTCGGGCACCTGCCGGCGGTCTTCGTGCCCGCCGGGCCGATGACGTCCGGCCTGCCGAACAAGGTCAAGGCCCGCACCCGGCAGTTGTTCGCCGAGGGCAAGGTGGGCAGGGACGAGCTCCTGGACGCCGAGGCCCGGTCGTACCACTCCCCCGGCACCTGCACCTTCTACGGCACCGCCAACTCCAACCAGGCGCTGATGGAGGTCATGGGCCTGCACCTGCCGGGCTCGACGTTCGTCAACCCGCACACCGAGCTGCGCCACGCCCTCACCGCGGCCGCGGGACGAAGAACCGTGCAGATCACCGCGCACGGCGAGGAGTACACGCCGATCGGCGAGGTGGTCGACGAGAAGGCCATCGTGAACGCCTGCGTCGCCCTGCTTGCCACCGGCGGCTCGACCAACCACACGCTGCACCTGGTGGCCATGGCGGCCGCCGCGGGCATCGTCCTGACCTGGGACGACCTGGCCTGCTTGTCACGGGTGGTGCCGTCGCTGACGAAGATCTACCCGAACGGCCAGGCGGACGTGAACCACTTCCGCGACGCCGGCGGCATGCAGGTGCTCATCGGTGACCTGCTGGACGAAGGGCTGCTCCATGCCGACGTGCTGACCGTCGCGGGCCGCGGGCTCGACCGCTACCGCGAGGCGCCCGCCCTGGTGGACGGCGAGCTGCTGTGGTCGCCGGTCACCGGCGGCAGCGCCGACCTGGACGTGCTGCGTCCCGTCGCCGAGCCGTTCGCGGCGGACGGCGGGATCCACATGGTCGAGGGCAACCTGGGCCGCGCCGTCAGCAAGGTGTCGGCGGTCAAGCCGGAGCACCTGGTGGTCGAGGCGCCGGCCAAGGTCTTCGACGACCAGCTCGACCTGCTGGAGGCTTTCGAGGCGGGCGAGCTGGACGGGCGGGACTTCGTGGCGGTCATCCGCTACCAGGGACCGAGCGCGAACGGCATGCCCGAGTTGCACAAGCTGACCTCGCCGCTGGCCGTGCTGCTCGACCGGGGGCAGCGGGTGGCGATCGTGACCGACGGGCGGATGTCGGGCGCGTCCGGCAAGGTGCCCGCGGCCATCCACCTGTCGCCCGAGGCGGCCGACGGCGGGCCGATCGCGCTGGTGCGCGACGGCGACGTCGTCAGGCTCGACTCGGCAGCGGGCACCCTGCAGCTGCTGGTGCCGGCCGAGGAACTGGCCGGGCGCGCACCCGAGGGACGGCCGCTGAGCGACGCGCAGTGGGTCGGGACCGGGCGTGAGCTGTTCGCCGCGTTCCGCCGGATGGCGGGGCACGCGGAGCAGGGGGCCGGGATCTTCGGGGTGAGCGGCGCCGAGTCTCCGCACCACGGCCCCGGGCTGGGTTTCCCCGCCGAGGCGGGCTCCTCGCACCTGGAGGCGGGCGCCCCTGTGAGGGCTCGCCCCGCCGGGCTGGTCCGGTGACGGTCCGGCTGGGGATCGCGGCCGGCGCGGCCTGCCCGGACGGCGCGGCCTGCCCGGACGGCGCTGACGGCCAGGACCGGGCGGGCGGGCGTGGCATGCGGCGGTGTGAGGGGAGCCTTCCTGACGCCGGACGCCGGAGGTGCGCGTGAAGGCCTTCGACCTTCCGTGGCTCGTCGCCGACATCGGCGGGACCAACGCCCGGTTCGGCCTGGTCACCTCGCCGGGAGCGCGGCCGTCGAACGTGGCGGTTCTCGCC
>NZ_JAAAHR010000285.1:0-6245 GCF_009908215.1 Nonomuraea sp. K271
GATCTCTTCGAAGATCTCTTCGAGACCCGACTGGGTCGGGACGTCCCTGCGCCCGGCCTGGCGAGCCGCCTCTACCCGGGCCTTCCACTTCTCGTTGCCGAGCAGCCAATCGAACGACTCGGTCTGCAGGGCGAGAAGGTCAGGAACTTCGAGAGGCTCCTGGATGCGCGAAAATGACACGCGACGGGGACCAGCGGGTACGGCGGAGGCGTTGCGCGAGGCTGCCAACAGATGTCCTTCCGAGGGCTCGCGGCGGACTGACTACACGCACGCCAGACAACCTCGCAACGTGAGCAAGCATCACGGGTCGTCAAAGGGCAGCGCAAAGGGGCAGTGTAGCCGAACGGCACACGCCTGTCCACTTCGCTCTCGCTGCATGCTCCACGTTGGTCGCAGCATCGCCCGTTCAGGCGGATACGTCAAGCCCACAAGCGCGACTTTTAGCCGACTAGGGGCCCGGACGCTGGGTTTTCTCCCCTGTGTGACCGATCGCCTACCGCCAGGCCCAAGACGATACCCGCGAACGGGGGCGGTTAACGCTCTGTCACACCGAGGGCCGAACCCATGCCGGCAACCGGTGTAGCTGTGACTGAGGTACCCGTGGCCTTGACTGCACTAAACCCGTTTTTTGATAACAATTGAAGGAAGCGGCGCGCCGGAGGGTCAGGCAGTGCCGAGCAGGGTCGACAGATCGGCCACCAGCCATCGCGACTCTTGCCGAACCATCACCAACCTTGCCCGGTTCTGAGTGAAACCTTGCTGGAGCCCGTCCTCGCCGGAGGTCTCCTTGACCGTACCCATGTTCACGATCAGCAGAACCTCCACGCGGTCGGCCTCCGCCCGCTCCACCCCGGCCCCCGCCACGGACACGGTCTGGACGATCTTCTGAGCCTTCGCCCTGGACGCCAGGCTCGTGCTCAGCTGCCCGTAGTAGGAGGTCAGCTCCCCCGTGGTGTGCGCCTTCGCGCGTGCCAGGTCCTTGTCCACCGTGCGGTAGTCGTACGAGAGCAGATCGGGCGCCGCCCGCCTGGCGGCGGTGAGCGCCTGCGCGGCGGCCTCCTCGGCGGCGCGCAACTCGCGCAGGTCGAGCCACATCAGCGGGACCGCCACCCCCGCCACGGCCACGAGGAGGCCGAGCAGCACGATCGCGAAGAGCCTCACGTCACCTGCACCGCCTTCGACACCAGCCAGGAGCCAGCGGTTCTGGTCAGGTCCATCGACCACCGGTAGTAGCGCTCCTGCGGCGGGTTGTCCGAGCCCTCCCAGCGGATCTCCACGTCGGCCACGACGAGGACCTTGGCGACGGTCTCCGTCAGCGACACCAGCCCCGTCGCGCGCAGGACGCCGTGCTGGACGACCTTGTTGGCGACGGTGGTCGACCGGAGCCTGCCTGCGTCGGCCTCGTATCCGGCCCTGGCCGCCCCGGTGGAGGTGTCGAGGATGCGCTTCATGCCGTCGTCGACGCTGCCGTGGTCGAGCGAGATCAGGCTGAGCGCGTGGGTGCCGGCCGCCTGCAGCACGGCCTGCCTGTCGGCCGCCCTGGCCTGCTCGTCGCGCGTCTGCACGGCGATCCACACGCCCGTGCCCACGAGCGCCGCCAGCACCCCGCCGAGTGCCGCGATGAGGATGCGAGCGGGCCGTGCCGCGAGCCCTTCCACGACGCGCTCACCCCTTCCCCGGACCGGTCCGCCGGATCATAACCCGGCACTCGCGCGTGGAGCCCCTGAACCAACCGAGGCGGCATAACGCCCACCCAGATCGAATCAACCGGAAACCCACACATGCCCCTGTACGGGCCTGAGGGCCCCGCTGAGGCGCCGGCAACGCACACCGCCTCCCCGAAGCCCGCCCGCTATCGCGTGCCGTGGAGATGGGCGTTGACCAGGCGTGGATACTCCTCCAGCCAGTTGCGGCCACGCTCGTCCACGAACGAGCCCGGCGGCGGGATCACGCCGTTGGCCGCCAGCCACGTGCCGGGCGGGCGCTGGCTGCGGCGGATCGAGTTGTCGCTCGGCATGAGCTGCGGCGGGATCGACGGCAGCGCGCCGGGGTCGTGCCCCAGCTGCGCCTCGGCCTCCAGCTCCGAGATGTCCTTCTCCTCGGACATGCCGATCGGCCCGTGCTTCCTGGCGTTGAGAAACTGGCGCACCACCGGCTCGTCGCTAGACAACAGCATCTCGCGCGGGCCGAACATCACCAGCTCGCGCCTGAAGAGCAGCCCGATGTTGTCGGGGACCGTACGGGCGGTGTTGATGTCGTGGGTCACGATCAGGAACGTCGCCTCGATCTCGGCGTTGAGGTCGACGATGAGCTGATTGAGGTACGCGGTGCGCACGGGGTCGAGGCCGGAGTCGGGCTCGTCGAACAGGACGATCTCAGGGTCGAGCACCAGCGCCCTGGCCAGCCCCGCCCGCTTGCGCATGCCGCCGGAGATCTCGCCCGGCAGCTTCGACTCGGCGCCGAGCAGCCCGACGAGCTCCATCTTCTCCATGACGATCGCGCGGATCTGGCTCTCGGACTTCTTGGTGTGCTCGCGCAGCGGGAAGGCGATGTTGTCGTAGAGGCTGAGGGAGCCGAACAGGGCGCCGTCCTGGAAGAGCACGCCGAAGAGCCTGCGCAGTTCGTACAGTCTGCCCTCGTCGCAGTGGGCGAGGTCGTAGCCGTCGATCCAGATGTGACCGCGGTCGGGCCTGAGCAGGCCGACGAGCGACTTGAGGAAGACCGACTTGCCGGTGCCCGAGGGCCCGAGCAGCACGGAGATCTCGCCGGGCGGGAGGGTGAGCGAGACGTCCTCCCAGATCACCTGCCGACCGAACGACTTGGTCAACCCGTCGACCACGACTTCGACGCCCACTGGCCACCTCGGCATTCCGGAGGATGTGGCCTTACCGTAACGGCGATCCGCCGGAGCGAGCCCCGATCCGGCAACTTGTTACGGGCCGGTTATGAGACGTCTGGTCCAGTAAGCGCCCGCAGGCCGGGACGGAGCAGCCGGGCGATCTCCTCCGGCGGCGCCTCGCGCAGTTCGTCGAGTTCGAGCAGCCTGTGGCTTACGGTCACGCCGACCATGACCGTCATGGCCAGCGCCGCGCGCAGGCGCGCGTCCTCGCCGGGGATGGACTCCGCGAGCCGGTCGATCTGCGCCCCCAGCGTTCGCCGCGCCGACGCGGCGGCCTCAGGGTGCGTGAGCATCGACCGCATCATGGCCAGCGAGCTCTGCGGCATCTCGCCCAGCTTCACGCCGAGGGTGGCGAGCAGCCGCTCGACCAGGTCGTCCCCACCGGTGGCCGCGTCGGCGTCCACCACGCGCACGGCCTGCTGGAAGAGCTCCTGCTTGCTGCCGAAGTACTGCATCACGAGGGCGGGGTCGACCTCGGCCGACCTGGCGATGGCCCTGATCGTGGCGCGCTCGTAGCCGACCTCGGCGAACAACCCCCTGGCCGCGTCGAGGATCCGCCCTTCGGTCCTGCGCCGCCGCTCGGCCCGGGGAAGCACCTTCTCGCCCATCGACCCGACTCTACACGCGTTGACATTTGCGCCCTTTTTCGTTCTACGATTGTTGAGTCAACGTACGTTGAGCGAAGGGTGCGAGCATGTCCATCGAAGAGATCGTCACGGGCTACCACGCGGCGATGTCGCACAAGTCCCCTGACGAGCTGGCCGACCTCTACGCGGAGCGCGGGCTGCACGAGTTCCCGTTCGGCGGGCTGCCGCCGTTCAGGGGACGGGAGGAGGTCCGTACGGGCTACCGCGGCATGTGGGGCCGGATGCCCTTCGCGGTGCGGGAGGTGCGGCGGCGGGCTCTGCTGCGTACCGACGACCCGGAGGTCGTGGTGGTCGAGCAGGACACCCTCGTCGAGGCCGGCGAGGAGCTGGTCACGGTGCCCGGCCTGCTGGTGCTCCGGATCAGGGACGGCGAGATCGTCCACACCAGGGACTACATGGACACCGGCGCCATCGCGCGGGTCGAGTCCGCGACCTGCCGGGAAACGCGAAAAGAGGCGGACGCACCCGGCACCAGGGTGCAGCCGCCTCTTTCCGAAGAGCGCGCGTGAAGGGGGAAGTTACTTCACGGTGACGGTGGCGCCGGCGCCCTCGAGGGCAGCCTTGGCCTTCTCCGCCTGCTCCTTGTTGACCTTGGCGTCGAAAACGGGCTTGGGAGCGCCGTCGACCAGGTCCTTGGCCTCCTTGAGGCCCAGGGACGTCAGGGCGCGGATCTCCTTGATGACCTGGATCTTCTTGTCGCCGGCGGCCTCGAGGACGACGTCGAACTCGTCCTGCTCCTCGGCAGCGGGGGCCTCGGCGCCGGCGCCACCGGCGGCGGGGGCGGCGGCGACCGCGACGGGCGCGGCGGCCTTGACGTCGAAGACCTCTTCGAACTGCTTCACGAACTCGGACAGCTCGAGGAGGGTCATCTCCTTGAACGCGTCGAGCAGCTCGTCGGTGCTGAGCTTCGCCATGATGGTTTCCTTACGTTAGGACGTGCTGAGAACTAGGAACGGGACCGCGGAGTTGCGGCAACCCCCGTGTTACTCGCCCGCCTCTTCGCGCTTCGCGCGCAGGGCGTCGGCCAGCTGGGCCATGTTGGTCGGCAGCGCGGCGAACATCGCGGCAGCAGCGCTCTGCTTCGCCTTCATGGCACCGGCCAGCTTCGCGAGGAGGACCTCGCGGGACTCGAGGTCGGCGAGCTTGGTGATCTCGGTGGCGTCAAGCGTCCTGCCGTCGAGGACGCCGCCCTTGATCACCAGATGGGGATTGGCCTTGGCGAAGTCACGCAGACCCTTGGCCGCCTCGACAACGTCGCCGTTGACGAACGCGATCGCGGTCGGGCCGGTGAGCAGGCTGTCGAGGCCCGCGAGACCGGCCTCGCCGGCCGCGAGCTTGGTCAGGGTGTTCTTCGCCACGGCGAACTTCGCATTCTCACCGAGAGAGGTGCGCAGCTCCTTGAGCTGGGCGACGGTGAGACCGCGGTACTCGGTCAGAACGGCGGCAGCGCTGCCCTCGAACTCGTTCTTGAGCTCGGCAACCGCTGTCGCCTTATCCGCCCTCGCCATGGGCCTCCTTCCAGATGTGCCACCGGCGAAGGCGCCCCGACATGAGAACAGCCCCGAGCGCAGGGCGCACGGGGCTCACGCACACGGATCACACCATGTGGGAAACTCGCATCACACCTGCGCGGGCCGTCCACATGATGTGGATCCTTCGGTCGCCAGGTTTTGAGGCACCTGGCGACGACCGGCGGTCTTCGGCACCGACCAGACTACGCGCTGGCCGCCGAGTTTCCAAATCGTTCTCAGTTGGTCTTGCCCTTGGGCAGCTCTCCTACCTGGTCGGCGGGCGGGGCCTCGATGGCGACCGGCTCGTTGAAGCCCTTGAAGAACAGGGTGGCGTCGAGCGTGCCGCCCTCCTTCGAGCCGTTCAGCGCCAGCTTGCGGGGCAGGCCGTCCGCGGCCACCCAGATGTCGAACTTGACGTCCTTCAGCTCCGCCAGGCCCTCCTTGGCCTGCTCCTGCTTGTCGGCGGGCAGCTGCTGAACGGCCACGTCGACCGGGAACGTGCCGCTGTAGTGGGTGGTGTCCTCGCCGTTGACGCTCTCGTTGCCGACCGACTGCACGTCCTGCGAAGCAGTGACGAGCTTGGTCATGTTGCCCAGATCGAACTGCTGGATCTGGGTGAGAACCTGGTTGACCTGGTTGGAGTCACCCATCTCGCCGAGCGGGACCTTGATCCACGGCTTGGTGGCGCCCACCAGGTTGTTGAGCGCCTCGACCTTGATGTAGACGGTGTCACCCTGGAGCACGGCACGCGCGCCGCCCGGCAGGCTCTGGCCGCCCATGTCGGCGCTGTCGAGGGTGAGGTCGACGGCCAGCTGCGGCTTGCTCTGGTAGAGCATGCGCCCCTGCATCTTGCCGGACCCCTCCTGGGGATGCGTCATGGTGACGACGGCGTCCACCGTGTAGCTGCTCACCTCCGCGGTCTTCTGCGCGGCCTGCGAGAGGACCTCCGAGGCGGCCAGGTTGACCTGGATGGGCTGGGCGTTCGATCCACAACCGGCGACCGCCGCCACGACGAGCGCGGCGCCGGCCGCGGAGAGACTTATGCGCTTCAGCATGTTTTGACCTTACGTTTAAGTTCCGCCGCCGTGGCGCCTTCCCCTGACAAATAAGGGAAAACCCAGGGTTGTCCCCCACACTGCCCACACATCTCCTTCACATTTGGTGCCCCGCCACCCGGCCCTCCACGCC
>NZ_JAAAHR010000286.1:0-6045 GCF_009908215.1 Nonomuraea sp. K271
GGCGTAGGGGGAGGGCGAAGCGCAGGTCGACGAGCAGGCCGGGGGTCAGGTTCGACGACTCGGCCAGGTCGCTGACCGATCGGAGCGCCTCCGCGTGCAGGCTTACGTGGGCCGCGTCGATGACCGGGGCGATCGTCGCCGCATATTCCGACAGATCATGAAATTTCGGCATCAGGTGAATTATGCCGGTGTGTGTGGGGAGCGAGGAGTGCCGCGCGGACCACCCGTACCCCATGGAATGCTAATCGTATGGCCGCGCCGCTCCGCCTCGCCCGCACCACGGTGTTCGCCGTGGTCTGCCTGGGCCTCGGTGCGGCGGCTCACGTGCTCGGCGGCGCATCCGTGCCGGCCCCCTCGATGGCGGGCGGGCTGGCGGTGGCGTTCGCGGCGGCGTACGCGCTGGCCGGGCGCGAGCGCTCGTTCGCGGTGATCCTGCCGCTGCTCACCGCGCTGCAGGTCTTCCTGCACGTACTGTTCTCGTTGTCGCACGCGGCCACGCCGCACGAGATGGCCGGCCACATCCATTCCGGGCTGGTGCCCGGCCTCGGCATGCTCGTCGCCCACGCTTGGGCGGTCGCCATGACCGCGCTGTGGCTGGCGCGCGGCGAGGCCGCGCTCTGGTCGCTGCTGCGACGCCTGGTCGTACGGCTGCTGGTCATCTGGCTGCCGCTGCTCACGACTCCTTTCTCCACACCCCTGTGGACGGCGGAGCCGCGGGTGCTCCGTCCGGCACTGCTGCGCCACGTGGTCAGCAGGAGAGGCCCACCGCGGGTTGTCACCGCCTGACCTCCTGGTCACGGCGAGACGGTTCCTTCCTACGGACAACCCACGCCCGGCAAGGCCTGCTTCGGCATGCCGGGCGGAGAAAGGCCATGCTTATGTTCTCCCGTCATGCTCTCGTGCTCGCCGCCATGGTGGCGCTGGCCGGTTGCGGCGGCGGCTCGACCACCGCGACCGCTCCCGCCGCCACGACCGCCGCCGCGGCGGCGCCGTCCTCGCCGGCGGCCACGGGGCTCACCATCACCGACCCCTGGGTGAAAACCGTCAAGAAGGGGATGACCGCGGCCTTCGGGACGCTGGTCAACAACGGCGACACCGACGTCACCATCGTGTCCGGCACGTCGCCGCTGTCGCCCACCATCGAGCTGCACGAGGTCGTCGACTCCGGCGGCAAGATGGTCATGCGGCCGAAGGAGGGCGGGTTCGTGGTGCCCGCGCGCGGCACGCACCAGCTCCAGCCCGGCGGCGACCACATCATGCTGATGGGCGTCACCGAAGAGGTGAAGCCCGGGGCGAAGGTGCGGTTCACGCTCAAGGTGAAGGGCGGGCAACCTCTCGAGTTCAGCGCCGTCGGCAAGGACTTCGCCGGCGGCGAGGAGGACTACCAGCCGGGGCACGAGTGATCAGCCGCAGAGGGCTGCTGGCCGGGGGCGCCGCCACCGCGGCCGGCGCCTTCGCCCGCCACGAGACCGCGCCGCCCACCCATGCCGAGCGGGCGAGGGTGGAGCCGTTCCACGGCCCGCACCAGGCGGGCGTCGCGACGCCGCCACAGGTGCACGCCGTGTTCGTCGGGTTCGACCTGCGCGAGGGCATCGGCGGGGAGGCCGTCGTACGGCTGATGCGCCTGCTCACCGACGACGCCGCCCGCCTCACGCAGGGCCGGCCGGCCCTGGCCGACACCGAGCCCGAACTCGCCGCGAACCCGGCCGGGCTGACGGTCACGTTCGGGTTCGGGGAAGGGCTGTTCGAGGCGGCGAAGGTGGATTCACCGGTACGGCCGCTGCCCGCGTTCGAGACGGACAAGCTGGACAAACGGTGGAGCGGCGGTGACCTGCTCGTTCAGGTGTGCGCCGACGACGGTCTGACCGTCGCGCACGCCGTACGGATGCTCGTCAAGGACGCCCGGTCGTTTGCCCGCGTGCGCTGGACCCAGCGCGGTTTCCGCGGCGGGGCCAAGGGGACGACGCAGCGCAACCTGATGGGTCAGGTCGACGGCACCGTGAACCCGACCGACCTGGACCAGGCCGTCTGGATCGGCGCTGACGGGATGCGCGGCGGCACCACGATGGTGTTGCGCAGGATCCGCATGCACCTGGAGACGTGGGACGCTGCCGACCGCGTGGCCAGGGAGTTCACCATCGGCCGGCGGCTCGACACCGGCGCTCCTCTGACGGGCCGGGCTGAGCGCGACGATCCCGACTTCGAGCGGAAGAACCACCTGGGCTTCCCGTTCATCTCCGAGTACGCCCACATCAGGCGGGCCCACGTGACGGATCCGGCGCAGCGCATCCTGCGGCGGCCGTACAACTACGACGAGGGTTTGACCGAGGACGGCGAGTCGGACTCCGGGCTGCTGTTCGCCTCCTTCCAGGCGGACATCGCGCGACAGTTCGTGCCCATCCAGCGGCGGCTGGCCGAGGGCGACCTGCTCAACGAGTGGGTCACCGCGATCGGCTCGGCTGTCTTCGCCATCCCGCCGGGTTGCGCGCCCGGCGGGTGGATCGGGGAGGGGTTGCTCGGCTAACCGTATCGGCCGGTGGAGGCGAGGCGCAGGGCGGCGGCGAGTGCGTCGATCTCGTCCAGCCCCGGCGTGGCGGCGCGCCGTGCGCGGTGACGCCGCGCGGCCAGTGCCTCCACCAGGCCGTCCCGCCGGCGCGCGTACGCCGCGGCCATCGCGTCTGTGTCGGCCGCCTCCGTGCGCCAGAGGTGGGTGACGGCGCGCTGCGGCAGATGGCTGACCCAGCGGTGCGGCGGCAGGTCGGTGCAGCCGGAGCCGTGGTCGTCCGCGACGAGGAGCACGTCCGGGTGCGCGGCCAGAGCTCAGGCGGCCGGCGGCCGGCTGACCGAGGACTGACAGCGGAAAGTACCCATATGGCTGCTTAACGTTACAATGGTGACATGACCGAGCAGGACAGCCCTGGACGTGAGCGGGTCCTCGCCTGGGTCGAGCGGGTGGCGGCGTTCGTCTCCGAGGAGTGGGGGCTCGCGCCCATCAGCGGCCGCATCCTGGGCTGGCTCATGGTGTGCGAGCCGCCGGAGCAGACCGCGTCCGACATCGCCGAGGCCATCGGGGCGAGCCGGGCGTCGCTGACGACCAACCTGCACCTGCTGACGTCCCACAGGCTCATCCGCCGGTTCCGCAAGACCGGGGAGCGCAACGTCTTCTACACCATCGAGGACGACGCCTGGGGCAAGATCGTCCAGCAGAAGCTGGCGATGTTCTCCGCTTTCGATGAGCTGGCCGCGGAGGGCATGCGGCTCGGCTGGCGCGACCTGGCGCGGACGGCGCGCATCCGTGCCGCCAGGAGATCCATCGCCGAGGTGCTCCACCAGGTGGAGGCGAGGGCCGAGTGAACAGCTCGGTCCCAAGGCTGTGGATAACCGGCCCTTCCTGTGGATAACGCTGCCACCTCGTAATCCTTGGCCGGGCTCGCAGGCGGCAGTGCCCTACCACGACCTCTGTCTGTCACGTCGCCGGAAACGGGTCCGACGATCCGCCAGGCATGCCGTACGACCTGCCATTATCACCCAATGCAATGGTTCGTCACCCTCTGGGTCGGGCGTATAACAACCTGATATCGCCTCCCTGAAACGGGCTGACAGGAGCTTCGTCCACACCGCACGGGCATGTGCACAGCCTGTGGACAACCTGTCAACGCGGAGCGGTCATCCGGCGGGGTGCACGCCCTTCCCGCCGTGCACCCCGCCGCGCTCACATGCCGGCGCGCCCCTGATAAGGCACGTTGCCCGCGAGCGGGATCACCCTGACGGACGCCCCCGGGCACGTGGAGCAGCCGGCGTGCAACCAGGGCGGCATGCTGATGACGCCGCGGTGCCGCCAGATGATGAACTCGCTGCCGAAGTCCGCGTGGTGCCGGGCTTCGTAGGTGTCCTGCCAGATGGTGCGGCAGTTCTGGCATTGGAATGACCAGGTTTCGACAGAGGACTCGGTTTCGCGCACGAGGAAATCGCCTCCTGGGATCGGCGCGTAAGACGGGCAGGATGTGCTCCCGCCGGCCTAGATGCGCCAGACGCCCAGGTGGGTGAGCCGGTCGACGCCCGTACGCCAGCGCGTGACGAGCTTCGGTCGCGGCGACTTGAACCGGGCGCGCGGAGGCCCGTGATCGCGACCGGGGAAGGGGAGAGGCGCCAGAATCCCGCCGCCGGCGCACCGGCCGCCGGCGGGCTTGCCCGCATGCCGCTTGAACGCCGAACGCCGCGGCGGGCACGAGTCGTCCCGCCCGTCACCGTGGTCGACGTGGACGGACTCCCCGTGGCCGAACGACGCGGCGTGCGCCGGCTGCCACGGCATGGGCCACACGCCCACGCACAGCACGAGCCCGACCAGAAGGGTCAACCACCGCTTCCGTCCGGGCCGCTCGATCGTGCGTGAGCCGGAGACCACACGTGAACGCTACAGTACTTTATGTCATCAACCGACTACTTAGAGGTGATATCTCCGTCTATAGCAGGACGTACGGCCTCGGTCGGCCGCGAGGAGTCGGCCCGGTAGACCGAGACGGCGTAAGGACGCGAAGCGTCCCGTTCCACCCGCTCGGCCACCTTCGTGACCGTAGGGTTCCCGTCGACGAACCCGTGCAGCCGCTCCGCCTCCGGCCACGGATGCACAAGGACCAGCACGCCCCCGGGCGCCAGCAACGCGCGCAACCGCTCCGACGCCCTGCGCAACCTGTCGCCGCGGCCGATGTAGTAGAGGGTCTCCGCGCAGAACACGAGGTCGTACGGCTCCCGCTCCTCGTGGCGGAGCAGGTCGGCGTGGACGAACCGCACCCGCCCGCCGTCGCCGCCCGCGCGCTCCCTCGCCCGCGCCAGCGCCCGCTCCGACACGTCCAGTCCCGTGATCACGGCGTCCGGCCAGAGCGTCGCCAGCGTCTGCGTGAAGACGCCCTCCGCACACCCCACCTCCAGGATGCGCGCGTACGTCCCCTCCGGCAGCTCGTCGAGCGTCACCCGGTACTTGCGGCGCTCGTACGCGTCCGTGGCCAGCGACCATGGGTCGGGCCGCCGATGCCACCAGTCGAAGTACCGGTGCAGCACCTTCCCCTGAGCCCGCGGGCCGAGGAGGGAGACGGTGCGGAAAAGGGTGCGATGCAGCAGCTCGGGGATTCTGGACAACGGGGACGTCACCGGACCTTTCGCGGCAGTGATCGTGTCCCGAACCTACGAGCGCCGCCGCCGGCATGTCATGGCGCTGTGGGGGGATCGTAGGATCTAGCTCCGCCGTAGGGGGTGACCAGGCCGGTCTGGAACGCGTACACCGCCGCCTGCGTACGATCGCGCACCCCGATCTTCGTCAGGATATTGCTGACGTGGGTCTTCACGGTCTGCTCCGCGATGACGAGGTTGTCGGCGATCTCGGTGTTGGACAGGCCGTGCGCGATGAGCGTGAGGATCTCGCTCTCGCGCGGGGTCAGCGGGCCGGGGCTCCCCCCGGTGTACGGCCGTGGCGGGCCGAACCGGGCGAAGGCGCTGATCAGCCGCCGGGTGACGGACGGCGCCAGCATGGCGTCCCCGTTCGCGACGACGCGTACGGCCTCGCCCAGTTCGCGTGCCGTGGCCTTCTTCAGCAGGAAGCCGCTGGCGCCGGCGCGCAGCGCCTCGTAGACGTACTCGTCCAGGTCGAACGTGGTCAGCATCAGCACCTTCGTGCGCCCGGCAAGGCGGCGGGTGGCCTCCAGTCCGTCGGTTCCCGGCATGCGCACGTCCATCAGCACGACGTCGGGCTCCAGCGCGGCGGCCTTGTCCAGCGCGTCGTCACCGTCGACGGCCTCGCCCACCACCTCGATGTCGGGCTGGGCGTTCAGCAGGACGACGAACGCCTCACGCACCATCGACTGGTCGTCGGCGATCAGCACCCGGATGCTCACCTGACCTCCCTCCCGCCGAGCGGCAGCCGTACCGTCACCGCGTAGCCCCCGTCCTGCCGCACGCCCGCCGTCAGCTCCCCGGCCAGCATGGACACGCGCTCGCGCATGCCGAGCAGGCCGTGTCCCGGGCGGTCGGGCGGTGGAGGCGGGTGGGGTG
>NZ_JAAAHR010000287.1:0-6030 GCF_009908215.1 Nonomuraea sp. K271
GCCCCGGAGATCCACAAGAAACTCTCCCTGAGAGCCTCCGTCACCTCCTCCCTCTACTTCGACGACCTCCGCCTGCCCGCCTCCGCCGTCCTTCCCGGAGTCAGCGGCCTCAAGGGCCCGCTGTCGTGCCTGTCGGAAGCCCGCTACGGCATCGTCTGGGGCGTCGTCGGCGCCGCCCGCGCCTGCCTCGAAGCAGCCGTCGACTACGCCAAGACCCGCGTCCAGTTCGACAAACCCATCGGCGCTTTCCAGCTGACGCAGGAAAAACTCGCCTGGATGTACGTGGGCGCCGCCCAGGCCCAGCTCACCGCCCTGCACCTGGGCGAGCTGAAGGACGCGGGCCGCCTCGAACCACGGCAGATCAGCTTCGGCAAGCTCGCCAACGTACGCGCCGCCCTCGACATCGCCCGCCAGGCCCGCTCCATCCTGGGCGGGAACGGGATCACCCTGGAGTACCCTGTGATCAGGCACATGAACAACCTGGAAAGTGTGCTGACGTACGAGGGAACACAGGAGATCCACACGCTGGTGCTGGGGGAAGCGCTGACCGGGCTCGCCGCCTACCGGTGATGCAGGCGTCGCGGACAGGCCGGTAATCTCTGTACCCTTGCTGTTGCTAGGGGGCGTTAGCTCAATTGGCAGAGCTGCGGACTTTTAATCCGTAGGTTCCGGGTTCGAGCCCCGGGCGCCCTACCACTCTGTACCCCGCCTGACCTGCACTTTCTCGATTCTCGGCCGCCTTCTGTGAGGCGAAGATGGCTGAGTTCATGCTCGTCACATGCTCTTCGGCACGCGTTCGGCACATCGGCGGACCGAAAGCGAGGGCGAATTGTAGCGGTTCGCTCTCGGGCGTCGGCCGCCACAGACCGAATCGTAACGCCAGACCCGAACGACGCCCAAGAGAAGGGCTGAATGGAAGCGTTGTCGGGCGAGACACGCCGAACTTGATCGCAGACCCGTCCAAGTAGTGGTCAAGCCGCCTTCGGTCGAGTACACGCCCGGTCGATGCGGCGGCCGTCCATCTTGCAGAGATGGAATAACCGATCCAGGATCCATGCGCCGACCTGAATCGCCCCAGTTTCGGTGGAGACTTATGATGTGCCCCGAGTTCGGTGGAGCTTCACCGAAGCCGGGGCGATTCACATGGCTCACCCTCTCCTGCCAACTCACAGGCTAAGGCACCCAGGAGGCTGATGCGGGCGCAACTCGAGGCACGGATCGCTGAGGGGCGTTCCCCCGGAGTATGGACACGGGGTTCATGCTGCTTTGAGCAGACTATCGGGTTGCTGCTCGTAGTCGATCGGGCTCAGGTGCCCGAGGGTGGAATGCCTCCTTCTCGTGTTGTAGCGGGTGATCCACTTGAAGACCGCCAGGCGTGCTTGCCGCGCAGAGGACCAGCGTCGGGAGCCTTGGAGCGTCTCACGCTTGAGCGTGGCGTTGAACGCTTCCGCGGCGCTGTTGTCGGCGCTCGTGCCCACGACACCCGTCGACCGACGGACACCCAACTCGGCGCACAGCTGCGCGAACTCCTTGGAGGTGTACTGACTTCCATGATCGGAATGGAAGATCGCGCCCTCCAGGCCGCCCCTCGTGGCAACGGCAGCTCGCATCGCCTCGGCGACCAGTTCAGTGCGCATGTGGTCGGCGATCGACCAGCCCGCCAGGCGGCGTGAGTGCAGGTCCAGTACGGTCGCCAGGTACAGGAACACGCCATCGCCGACGGGCAGATAGGTGATGTCGCCGACGTAGCGCTGGTTAGGCGCTGGGGCAGTGAAGTCCCGGCCGATCAAGTCGGGCGCCTTCTGGTCGGCAGGCCCGGGCAGCGTGGTGCGTACCTTCTTGCGCAGGTGCAGCCCGATGATGTCGAAGACGCGCATGACCCGTTCGACACGCTTGTGATTGACTTTCCTGCCCTGGGCGCGCAGTTCGGCGGTGACGCGCGGGCTGCCGTAGGTGCCGTCGAACTCCTCATGTATCTGCCGGATCTTCGCAGCGAGCGCGGCATCGGCCGCCTGGCGGGCCAGCCGGGGGGGGCAGCGCCTTCAGCCACCGGTAGAAGCCGGACCGGGAGACCGACAGCACCCGGCACAACCGCTTCACGCCGAAGGCGTCGCGGTGGTCGGCAACGAACTGGAAGCGGCTCACCAGTTCGTCTCGCCCGCGAAATATTTGGCAGCTTTGCGAAGAATGTCGCGCTCCAGCTCCAGCTCCCGGATTCGGGCTTTGAGCTGCTTGTTCTCGGCTTTCAGCACGTCGTCGGACGATAGCGGCCCGCTGGCCGGCTCCTCGACCCGCCCCTTCTTCTCGGCTCCGGCGGTGCCGTTCGCGCGAGCCTCACGCACCCACAAGCGCAGCGTCTCGGGGTGCACGCCCAGGTCCCGGCCCACCGACGCGTACGTCCGGCTCGGGTCAGACAGGTACAACGCGACGGCGTCCGCCTTGAACTCCGGCGGATACGACTTCATCGCCACGTGGAACTCCTTGCCTCCGGATGTCCATCATCCGACACTCAAGGTGTCCACACTTCGGGGGGAGGGCCCTGCCGAGGTCCCAAGTGACGTCAGTCAGTCGTCCTCAGGTGACGGTGGCGGGCTGGGCGGACAGCAGGCTCTGGGACCACCCGCTGGTGTCAACGGTGCCTTGGCCGGTCAGGTCGCCGCCCTGACCGTCGTAGGGGTCGCTGTCGAAGTAGCGATGCAGGGAGTTCTCACGGTGATGGCCGTAGTAGACGCCCCCGCCGGGCGACAGCAGATGATCGAAGTTCTGCCAGGTGGTGTCGCGCAGTTGATACCGCTTCCAACTGCCCGCACCGCTGATCCGGTAGGAGAGGAGCTGCCCGCCGGTGGTGGTGCCCAGGATCCAGTCCGGTCCCGTGGCCGTGAGGGTCTTGAGCGTGAACCCGGTCCCGATGGTGGTGCCACCGGTGATATTGCTCAGCTTGGGCTTGGCCACCGTGATGGTGTAACGCAGCAGAGTGCCGTTGGCGATGCCGAACAGATGACTCTTGCCGTCATAGGCCAGCAACTCATGCGTGTAGCCCTTGCCCAAATAGACAGGAGGCTCAAAAATCAAACTCTCATTGTTGGTACGGACGTCGACGCGATAGAGCATGCCACCGGAATCGGCCTTGGTCACCAGAATCGTGTTGAAATTCAGCGTGGCCATCGCCTTAGGCGTGAACCCAAGAGTCGCCGTGGAGACCACCGCACCATGCGTACGCTTACCGCTCGCCGCGTCGATCGCGGTATAGGTCAACCGCCCGTCCGGCAACACCCCGTAAACCGAGGCGACCCCTTTCGGGCCGCTGACATAGGGCCAGATGGTGTTGACGATGATCTGTGCGTCGCCGGCCTGGACCTGGTACCGGTCCGGATAGGCCGACACCTGCACGGCCTGGCACACCTCACCGATCGGCGCGGACTTCCAGCTGTTGTTCGGGTAGACCCGCAGCATTTTGTCGAGGAAGGCATTGGTGGCCCAGGTGGGGTTGAGACGCTGCGACCTGCTTCCCCAGGAGGCGCGCTGCTGGAACAGCCCCAGACTGTCGTGGTCGACTTCCTCACTGATGTTCTGGACGCTGGTCTCCACGATGATCGTGGCCACCGCGATCACGGCTGCCCGCCGGTCCAGTCCGCGGTCGTACACAGCCTTGATCACCTTGCGGGCACAGGACACGCGGTAGGCGGACATGTAGCCGCGCATCTTGTCGTCGAGAGTGCTGTTGAGCTTGGTGGCCAGGGACGAGTCGGTCGAGGTGGGACCGTCGGGGTCGCACGCGGCCAGCTGGTAGGCGGCGGTGATGTCCGACGTGGCGGGCGGCTCCAGTCGCAACTCCTCCTGCTGCGGTGGCTCGGCGACCGCGGGGAAGGCGATGGCCGATAAGCCGATCACGGTGACGACCGCCGTGACCAGAATGCCGGCACGCGAGAGAAGAGAGCTGAGCATGCGGGCCCCTTTCACGAGGTCACGGTGGCGGGCTGGGCGGACAGCAGGCTCTGGGACCACCCGCTGGTGTCAACGGTGCCTTGGCCGGTCAGGTCGCCGCCCTGACCGTCGTAGGGGTCGCTGTCGAAGTAGCGATGCAGGGAGTTCTCACGGTGATGGCCGTAGTAGACGCCCCCGCCGGGCGACAGCAGATGATCGAAGTTCTGCCAGGTGGTGTCGCGCAGTTGATACCGCTTCCAACTGCCCGCACCGCTGATCCGGTAGGAGAGGAGCTGCCCGCCGGTGGTGGTGCCCAGGATCCAGTCCGGTCCCGTGGCCGTGAGGGTCTTGAGCGTGAACCCGGTCCCGATGGTGGTGCCACCGGTGATATTGCTCAGCTTGGGCTTGGCCACCGTGATGGTGTAACGCAGCAGAGTGCCGTTGGCGATGCCGAACAGATGACTCTTGCCGTCATAGGCCAGCAACTCATGCGTGTAGCCCTTGCCCAAATAGACAGGAGGCTCAAAAATCAAACTCTCATTGTTGGTACGGACGTCGACGCGATAGAGCATGCCACCGGAATCGGCCCTGGTCACCAGAATCGTGTTGAAATTCAGCGTGGCCATCGCCTTAGGCGTGAACCCAAGAGTCGCCGTGGAGACCACCGCACCATGCGTACGCTTACCGCTCGCCGCGTCGATCGCGGTATAGGTCAACCGCCCGTCCGGCAACACCCCGTAAACCGAGGCGGTGCCCTCGGGGGAGGGTGCCGAGCAGTTGCGGCTTTCCACGTTGCGCCAGGTTTGGTTGTTCGATTGACCGTAGGTGACGCCGTTGAAGGTCGGCTTGACCCGCTCGGAGCCGGCGAAGCCCCAGGAGGCCGACCCATTGCCGTCGGAGTCGCGTCCGAGCTCGAAGTGCAGGTGAGGGTGGCCGTTGGAGGTCTCGCCGGTCTTACCGACCTTGCCGATCATCGCTCCCCTCTGCACCCTGTCGCCGACCGATACGGCACGAGACTGCAGGTGGATGTACGTGGTGAAGTAGCCGCCGCCGTGGTTGATCTGGATCATGTTGCCGGCGTTGCCGTGCTTATAGGACTGGTTCACCGTCCCGGCCGCCGGCGCGACCAGAGTGGCGCCGTCGGTGCCGTGCTGGTCCGGCTCCTTCACCATGTCCACCGCGGGGGCGTGCGCCCACGTGTCCAGCCGCCACTTCTGGCCGCAGGGAAAGGGAAGCTGGAGGTCGGGCGCGGCCATCGCGTGGCTCGCCGTGCCGAAGACGCTGAACGCGGCGACGAGCGCCGTGGTGACGACAGCTCGTAAGAGCGTGGAGGGGGGCATGAGGTTTCTCCAGGTCGTGCCAGATGCCGGCATCGCAGTACCGGAACTCCGATGCCGGGCCGGGGCGGGACAGGGCAAATCACGGAATGGCGAATTCCGAGCCCCTTTAACGCGGCGTTCGTTTTCCAATGCTTAAAGGCAATGGACTGCGACCTTTCCGCGGGGCCGATCGTAGACAGCTCCGGTATGTCGGCGGTATGTCGGCGGTATGTCGGCGGTACTTTCCTGGCCGATGTCGGCGACACGGTCAGGGCCGAAGCGTTCTCGGTTGAGGAGGTCGTTGCTGGGATGACGCGGCTGGCTCGTGGGGGCGCCCCGGGGTACCAATGACGAACGCGACCCCCGATGATCGTTGGTTGTCTACGCCAGTCGATCAAGAACAGGGGCCGCGTTCGCGTGCCATCATCCCCGATCGACGTGCTCGCCCGCCACTCCGAGCACGTCACCGCCGCCAGTCCGCCCGCCGACCTGCTCGATCTGCCCACGCTGGCCGAAGTCCTGGACACGCTGCCGATCCACGCAGCCGGCGGGGACGCCGCTACCGGCTCGGCCCGCTCTTGGCCTTATCCCTGCTCGCCGTGCTCGGCGGAGCAACCTCCCTCAAGCAAATCACCCGCATCATCACCGGATACGACCCCCATCTGCGCGCCCAAGCCGGACTACCCGCCACCATCCGCCTGGCCGCCAGCACCCTGGGACGGCTGCTCGCCGGCTGGACGGCGACGCCTTCGACACCGCCGTCTACGGCTACCTGACCGCCCTCACC
>NZ_JAAAHR010000288.1:0-5937 GCF_009908215.1 Nonomuraea sp. K271
CGCCCACCCCGTGGCAGTCCCCACAGCTCCCTTCCGGCGTAGCGCGGTCGAAGTGAGCGGTTGTCAGATGTCCATCTCCGCTGCCCGCCGCCGGGTCCGCGTCGATCCCCGGGAGGCGCGAGTACAGCAGCCCCAGGTGCCCGTCGATGCCGGTGATCGTCGCGACAGTGGAGCGCGGGTTGCGGTTCAGACGGCGCTGGTCGACCGCGAGCGTCGCGCCGAGTCCCAGGATGCGGTCGACCTTCGGCCGGTTGCGCTGGGTGATGTACTGCCGTACGAACGGCGAAAGCCCTTCCAGATAGCGCAGCTGGGCCTCGTTGTGCAGAGTGTCGATCGCCAGCGAGGTCTTGCCGCTGCCACTCACCCCGGTGAAGGCGACAAGCAGCCCCTTGGGGATGCTCACGGATACATCCCGCAGATTGTTGGTACGAGCCCCCACCACGTCGATGGTCTCGCGCACCATGCTCGCGATGTCTCGTACGAATGCAGTCAACCTTCGTCCACCTTTCACAACGCAGCAGAACAGGGGCGGACAGGCTCTCCGCCCATGCCGAACAAACCGATATGCGGCCACCGCTCGTCATCAATTGAACTGAACGGCGCTGATCAGGGCCGGGCCGCCGGCGTCTTGCTGGCGTTACGCGCCACGCCGAAGTGCCACTCTCCGTGCGGAAGTGCGCATCCACGCCACCGATCCGCAGCTCGCCCTTCGCCGTCACGGTGGACAGGGCCTGGGCGCACGCGCCGGTGAGGATCTGCGTGGGCCGCGGTGTGGTCAGGGTGCGCTCGGTATTGGTGATCGAACGGAGATATGAGGTAGAGCGGGAGAGGGATGCATCAGGGAGGGCCTGTAGCTCTCTGAGCTCTTCTGCTGTCTCCTGCACTGAGGTCCTGATCCATCCTTTGTGGGTCCACACCCGCCGCCGACGGGTGAAACCATGCTTGCCTCAAAACCCGACACCGCATGTCATGTTTTCCACGCCGGCTTGCGAGCCACGCTGGGCCACCTGGCCGGACGCCGCACACAGCGCTGCCGACCGCAGAATCAGGCGCCGTTCTTAGTTCGGGGTTGAGGAACCTGCGGACAGCCGTTGGCGGTACCCGTGAGTAACTTAGCGGGATGCTTCGGCAGGTCGCTCTCGGGTTGATCATTTCCGTTCAAGATCTGGACTTGTGGTGTGCTTCCGGTTGTTACCGGGCGCTAGGTGGTGTGCCTACGGTCGTCGGTCATGCCTGCGGAGTTTCTGTCTGATGAGCAGCGGTCGGCGTACGCGAGGTTCAGTGAGATGCCGTCGCTGCCGGACATGGAGAAGTTCTTCTTCCTGGACGCCTTCGACCGGGAAGTGATCGGGCGGTCGCGCCAGGATTCACATCGCCTTGGCGTGGCGATCCAGATCGGGACGGTCCGGTACAAGGGCTTGTTCCTGGAGGACCCTCTGGAGGTGCCGTGGCCGGTGGTGGACTACCTGGCCGAGCAGTTGGGCATCGGGGACCCGTCGCAGGTGAAACGGTACGGTGAGCGACCGAAGACGGTCTATGAGCACGCGTGGATGATCCGGGACGCCTACGGCTACCACGACTTCGACGATCGGGAGTCGTGGCAGGGCCGGGCGCTGTCGAAGCGGTTCTTGACGTTCCTGCACGGGCGGGCGTGGACGCATGCCGAGGGGCCGACGGCGTTGTTCGATCAGTCGGTGGCGTGGCTGCGCCGGCATCGGGTGCTGCTGCCGGGGGTGACGGTGCTGGAGCGGCTGGTCGGCTCGGTGCGCGAGCGGGCGGATGAGCGCCTGTATGCGACGGTGACACGTCAGGTGGAGCGCGCCGATGCAGGGTTGCCGCGGGCGTTGTCGGGGCTGCTGGTGGTTCCTCCAGGGGCGCGGATCTCGGAGTTGGAGCGGCTGCGGCAGGCGCCCAAGCGGCAGTCGGGCACGGAGATGGCCAAGGCACTCAAGCGGGTGGACGACATCGCGGCGTTCCGGCTGGGGCGGGTGCGGGTGGACAAGGTGCCGGTGCGGCGGATGAAGACGCTGGCCAAGTACGGGGCGGGTACCAAGGCGCCGCTGCTGGCCCGCCTGGCTGAGCCGCGCAAGACGGCCACGATGCTGGGGGTGACCCGCTCGCTGGAGGCCGAGGCGATCGACGATGCGCTGGATCTGTTCGCGCTGTTGATGGCCACCCGGTTGATCTCGCCGGCGCGGCGCAAGTCGGCGGGCGAGCGGCTGGCGATGCTGCCGAAGCTGGAGAAGGCCTCCAAGCTGCTGTCGCGGGCGGGCCGGGTGCTGGTGGAGCAGCTGGACCTGGTCGCCGAGGTGGGTGCCGATCTGGATGTGGCCGCATTGTGGATGGCGGTCGTCGCGGAAGCGGGCGCGAGCAAGGAACAGGTGCTGGCCGCGCTGGAGCAGGTCGAAGAGCTCGTGCCGGAAGATAACGGGGCCGCGGAGGCGGCGCTGCGCGCCGCGCTGGTGGACAAGTACAACACCGTCCGCCCGTTCTTGAAGCTGCTGGGCGAGTCGAAGGCGTTGGGGGTTGCGGCGGGCGGCCGCAAGGTGCTGGCCGCGGTACGGCGCCTGCCGGAGCTGGCGCGCCAGCACGTCTCGCGCAAGCCCCTGCTGTCGAAGGAGATCGATGCCTCGCTGGTGAGCGCGGCCTGGAAGCGGCCGGTGTTCGCCAACTCCGATCTGCCGGCGGGTGCGGTCGATCGCGATGCCTATGTGGTGTGCGTCCTGGAGGCTCTGTTTCGGGCGCTGCAGGTGCGGGACGTCTTTGCCGCCCCGTCGCTGCGGTGGGCCGATCCGCGTGCCCATCTTCTGGACGGCAAGGCGTGGGAGGCGATCAGTGAGGACGTGCTCGCCTCGCTGTCGCTGACCGATCCGGTCGAGGCGCACCTGGATGCCAAGCTGCTGGCGCTGATGCGGCGTGGAAGCAGATGGCCGGCCGCCTGACCGAGGCCGGTGACGACGCCTTGGTGCGGGTGGTCACCCCGGCCGACGGGCACGCCCGGTTGTCGGTGGAAAAGCTTGGCGCGCTCGGCGAGTCGCCTTCCCTGAAGTGGCTGCGCGCGGCCTGCCAGGCGATGCTGCCGCGCATCGACCTGCCCGAGCTGCTGCTGGAGGTGCATTCCTGGACCGGGTTTTTGGACGCCTATGTGCATCTGGCCGATGTCTCCACGCGCATGCACGACCTGCCGCGGTCGCTGGTGGCGCTGCTGATCAGCGAGGCCTGCAATGTCGGCCTCACACCGGTGATCAAGGACGGGGACGAGGCGCTGACCCGCAGCCGACTCTCGCATGTCGACCAGAACTACGTGCGCGCCGAAACCCACGCCGCGGCCAACGCGATCCTCATCGAGGCCCAGCGCGGCGTGCCGATCGTGCAGTTGTGGGGCGGCGGGCTGCTGGCCTCGGTCGATGGGCTGCGCTTCGTCGTCCCGGTCCAGACGATCAACGCCGCTCCCTCGCCGAAGTACTTCGGCTACAAGCGCGGCCTCACACTCCTCAACGCAGTCAATGATCAAGTGATGGGGATCGGGCAGGTGGTGGTGCCGGGCACGCCGCGCGATTCGCTGTACATCCTGGACTGCCTGATCAACATCGACGCCGGCCCGCAGCCGGAGGTGGTCACGACGGATCAGGCCTCCGATTCGGACATGGTGTTCGGGATCTTCTCGATGCTCGGCTACCGGTTCGCGCCCCGTTTCGCGGACTTGGGCGACCAAAGGTTTTGGCGCGCTGACCTGTCTGACGGGACGACGCCGGCGTATGGGCCGTTGGAGGCGATCGCCCGCAACAAGATCAACCGGCAGAAGATCGCTACGCAGTGGTCGGATATGACCCGGGTGGCCGGATCGCTGGTGACCAACCAGGTGCGCGCCTACGACCTGCTGCGCATGTTCGCCCGCAATGGGCGCCCGACCCCGCTGGGGCAGGCGTTCGCCGAGTACGGCCGCATCGACAAGACCCTGCACCTGCTGTCCATCCTGGATCCGATCGACGACACCTACCGGCGCAAGCTCAACAAGCAGCACACCGTCCAGGAATCCCGGCACCGGCTGGCCCGCAAGATCTGCCACGGCGGCAACGGCCAGATCCGGAAGGCTTATCGGGAGGGCCAGGAAGATCAACTAGCCGCGTTGGGGCTGGTCGTCAATGCGGTCGCGCTGTGGAACTCGAAGTACCTGTCGGCCGCCGTCGACCAGCTGCGGGCGCAGGGCGTGCCGGTCAAGGATGAGGACGCTGCCCGGCTCAGCCCGCTCGGCCACGCCCACCTCAATGTCCTGGGCCGCTATGCCATCGCCTCCTCTGCCCCGGCCGGTGGGCTGCGGCAGCTCGGCGAGATCCCCGACGTGCCCGACAGCGACGCCGGCGCGGACGAGGAGGGGGTGTAGCCCCTCCCGTCCTCGCCAGGCCGGCGGGCCCCGAGAGGGCCCCGCCTGAGCGCGTCGATCGCGGTGGTGTGTAGCCGCGGCAAGCGTGGGAAGGCGGATTGGGTTCTGGCAACGCGTGACTGCGCGCCGCGATGAGAATAGGGAGGCAATGCTGGCATGGCTTCGACGGGCACAGGTGTCGTTGATCGTGAGCGGGTCGGCGTGGCGCCGATCCTCGATGGGCGTAAACCGGTCGCGGCGGTGGTCGCGTTGTGGGTGTTCGTGCTGGTGCCGTTCGCGGCACTGGCCGCCGCGATCCCCGTGGCCTGGGGGTGGGGGCTGAGCTGGACCGACGTGGCGATCGCGGCCGGTGCCTACATCCTCACCGGGCTCGGCATCACGGTGGGCTTTCACCGTTACCTCACCCACGGCGCGTTCAAAGCGAGCCGGTGGCTGCGGATCGGCCTGGCCGTAGCCGGGACGCTGGCGGTGCAGGGCTCGGTCATCCAGTGGGTGGCCGACCACCGCCGCCATCACGCCTTCGCCGATCGCGACGGTGACCCGCACTCGCCCTGGCGCTACGGCCGCAGCGTACGCGGCCTGGCCAAGGGACTGTTCTTCGCGCATATCGGCTGGATGTTCGGGCGTGACGTCACCAACCGGGAGCGGTTCGCCAAGGACCTGATCGCCGACACCGACATGGGCCGGGTGGACCGGCTGTTCGGGCCGCTGGTGGCGGCCTCACTGCTGCTGCCGCCCGCCGTCGGCCTGCTGGCCACCGGCACCTGGCGCGGCGCGCTGACCGCGTTCTTCTGGGGAGCCCTGGTACGGATCGCGCTGCTGCACCACGTCACCTGGTCGATCAACTCCATCTGCCACGTCTTCGGCGAGCGGCCGCTGAAAACCCGCGCCGGGGACCGGGCCGCGAACTTCTGGCCGCTGGCGCTCCTGTCGTTCGGCGAGAGCTGGCACAACGGCCACCACGCCGACCCCACCTGCGCCCGCCACGGCGTGCTGCCCGGCCAGATCGACATCTCCGCCCGGCTGATCCGGCTGCTGGAACGGTTCGGCTGGGCCCGTGACGTACGCTGGCCGACCCCGGCACGCCTGGCCGCACGCCTGGCCGCACAACGCCGCGAGCCTTCCTCATGACCGGCCCTGAGCCGGTGCGGCTCAGCCTGGATTCCGACCTCGCGCGCCGGGGGCGCGGTGGACGGGGCGTGGTGGCCCGCCAGCTACGACGCCGGCGCGGAACTGCCCGCCCTGATCGCCGCCATCGACCAGCGGCTGGAGCGGCGGGTTCTGCGCGTGGGCCTGCATGTGGACACCTGGGACAACATCCCGCGCCGCATCGCCGCCCCCGGCCGCCAGATCAGAGTGGGCTGGTTCCGCACCATCGACCCCCACCTGGTCAACCTGATCACCCCAGGGATCGAGCACCTCAACCTGCTGGTCATCCCGCCCGGCACCGCGCCCGCCGCCGCCGACAAGGCGCTCGGCCTGGCCACCCGGTGCCGGGGCCGTACCCGCCCCGGCGACATTCTCACCGCCGCAGACCCAGACAACCCCACCAC
>NZ_JAAAHR010000289.1:0-5862 GCF_009908215.1 Nonomuraea sp. K271
CCGTTCCCACCGCTCAGGGTGACGGTGCCGAGGCCGACGACGTTCCCTCTGCCGTGGGTGAGGCGGAAGAGGCCGTGGACGCTGCGGCCGGTGCCGGGCAGGACGTGCCTGAGAGCACGACGGACGCGGTTCAGGACGGGGAAGGGGAAACGTCCGGCCAGGGCGTGCAAGACGTACGGGAAGCGGCGGACGACCAGGAGACCCCGGCGAGGGACCAGGCGAACGGCGGTCGTGCGAGGCCGCCGCTGATCCCGGTCGGCGGGTCCGGCGGACCGGACAGGGCGACCGGCGAAGATCCCGGCACCCCCGACCCGACCGGCGACCGCGACACCTCGACGGCGAGCCGCCACGATGCCGGGACAAACGGTGACTCCCTGGCGGGCCGGCGTGGTGCCGGGACGGACGGGGATTCGAGGGCCGGTCGGCGGGGTGCGCGGCCGGGCGGGCGCGGGCAGCAGGCGCCGCCGTTGCGCAGCGAACCCGACCGCAGCGGCGAACTGGTGCCGCCGGTGCCCGTGCCGCGCCCCGGCGAGGGCCGGGTGCGCCGGGTCGAGTCGGTCGTCGGGCGCGACCCGGGCGGCTGGCGGCGGATCGCCCAGGTGGTGGTCGGCGGGCCCGGCGTACGCACCGACGGATCGGAGATCGACGAGGCCAGGGCGAGGGCCGTGTTCGGCGGCAGCCGCAGGGTCGTCGTGCTGGGCTGCACCGGAGGCGCGGGGCAGAGCACGACCGCGCTCATGCTGGGCCACACGTTCGCCCACTACCGCGAGGACAGGGTGGTGGCCGTCGACGCCAACACCGGCGGCAGCACCCTGACCAGCAAGATCGAGCTGGAGACCCCTGAGACGCTCACCTCGCTGCTGTCCGGCCTCGACCGGGTCAGCGGCTACCTCTCCATGCGCGGATACACCACGAGGACGGCCTCCGGCCTTGAGGTGATCAGCGCCGACACCGACGCGGGCGCCGAGCAGCGGCTGGCGGACCGGTCCCTGTTCTCCGACCACCGGCTGGGCGAATCGATGCGCCTGCTGGACCGCCACTACAAGCTGGCCGTCATCGACCCGGCCGCCGCGCTGGCGGCACGGGTCCTGCCCTACGCCGACCAGCTCGTGCTCGTGGTCCCGGCGAGCGAGGAGGCGTCGGAGGCGGTGGCGATGACGTACGAGTGGCTCGACGGGCACGGCTGCGCGGAGCTGCGCAGGCGTGCGGTGATGGTGGTGAACGGCGTGAGCAGGCGTTCGATGGCCGACGTCGAGCAGGCGGAGGCGGTGGCCAGAGGCAGGTGCCGGGCCATCGTCAGGGTCCCCTGGGAGGACGATCTGGCGCCGGGCGGCGCGGACGTCGTCGACCCCGGGCAGTTGCGCGCGGCCGGGCGGCGGGCCTACCTCGCCCTGGCCGGCGTGGTGATAGCGGGCTTCGCGGCACAGGCACAGACCGTCCGACCGAGCGAAGAGGAGTTGGCGAGTGACCCCCCGGGCACGAGAATCGGTGAGCGATAAGTGAACAAGCGAGCAGGCACAGCCCGTTCATGCGCTGAGGGGGCGGCATGAGCAGGGCGTCACGAGCGCACCAGCGCCTCGCGGTCCGCTATTTCGACGACCGCATCCTGCTCACGGACACCTGCGCATGGGCGTACTTCAGACTCCCGACGGTCAGCTACGAGTTCGTCACGCCCGAGGAGCGCGAGGCGCTGGCCACCAACATAACGATCGCGCTGGCGGCGATCAGGATGCCCGACGCCGAGGTGCATCTGAGGGTCGCGCACCGCACCTACCCCGCGGCGGAGTGGGCCATGGCGCTCAACGCCACGTCCGACGAGGGGCCCGGCTGGCGCGACTACCTGGAGGAGATGTACCGGCACGTCTGGGCAAAGGACTTCTGGTCGAAGGAGGTCTACCTCGGCGTGCGGCTCGGGCCGCGCGGCAAGCAGCTCGGCAGCGGCGTGCTCAGCCAGCTCCTCGGCTTCTACCAGAGAACCGAGAAGACGCTCGGCATGGAGGACGACCACGTGCCCGACAGTGAGATCGGGCGGTGGACGGAGCAGGCGGAGCGGCTCGGCAGGGCGCTGGCGTCGAGTGCGCTCTACGTCAGGCACGCGACCTCCGTGGAGGTGGCGTGGTTGTTCCGGCACGCGGCCGCGGGCGCGCTGGGCGACCCGCCGCCATCGGCGAGCCCGAAGCGGCGCTGGGGCAAGGGCGAGATCGAGGCGCTGGTCGAGGGCGAGATCCACAACGGCAGATCACTGCTGCGGATCGTGCAGCCGCAGGGCGAGTCGTACGTCGCCCATCTGTCGTTCGCGCGCTTCCCCGATCTCATGCCGTTCCCCGACGGTGAGCCGTGGATGCACTTCGCCGACCAGCTCGCCTTCCCCGTGGAGATCTCGTCCCGGATGCGGTTGATCCCGCCGGTCAAGGCCTCCAAGGACGTTGCGCGGAAACTGGCGCACGCCCGCGACATGGACCACCACATCCGGGAGGCGGGCGCGGAGGCGCCGCTGGCGCTGGCCGAGCAGATCGACGCCGCCCGGATGCTGGAGCACGGCATCACCAAGGAGCGGCTGCCGTTCGTGTACGGCTGGCACCGCCTGATCGTGTCGGCCCCGACCGAGGACATCTGCGTGCAGCGGGTGGAGGCGGTCGTCGAGCACTACCGCGACATGGGCATCGACGTGGTCAACTCGACCGGCGACCAGTTCTCGTTGTTCTGCGAGGCGTTGCCGGGGGAGAAGGTGCAGGTCAACGCCTACGCCCAGCGCCAGCCGCTGCGGACGATCGCGGGTGGCATGGCCACGGCGACGGTCGATCTGGGCGACCGGCTCGACGACGGCAGCGAGGGCTGGCTGGGCCCGTACATCGGTGAGACGGTGGGCAGGGCGCGCAGCATCGTGCACTTCGACCCGCTGCTTGCGGCCAGCCGTAACCGGCCGACCGCCATCGCGATCACCGGCGAGCCGGGCGGCGGCAAGACGACGCTGGCGTTGCTGATGATCTATCAGATGGCGTTGCGCGGCGTGACGGTCGCGGTGATCGACCCGAAGGGCGACGCGGAGTCGCTCGTACGGCTGCTCGACAAGCGGGGCCGCAAGGCGCGCATCATCCCGCTCGGCTCGGCGGCGCCCGGCCTGCTCGACCCGTTCTCGTTCGGCGACGACATCGCGGCGAAGAAGACGATGGCCACCGAGACGCTGCGGTTGTTGCTGCCCCGGATGTCGGAGGAGCGCGAGTCGGCGATGATCCAGGCGGTGGCCGCGGTGTCGAACGCGCCCGATCCTTCGCTCGGCAAGGTCGTCGACTTCCTGGAGCGGGCGGACGACGCCGCGTCGAAGAACCTCGGCGCGGTGCTGCGCTCCATGTCGGAGATGCACCTGGCCAGGCTCTGCTTCGACCCTTCCGGCGGCGACCAGATCGACACGGAGGGGTGGACGACCGTGTTCACGCTGGGCGGCCTGACGCTGCCCGACGTGGCCACCACGAGGGACGACTACTCCTACGAGCAGCGGCTGTCGGTGGCGCTGCTCTATCTGGTCTCCCAGTTCGCGCGCAGGCTGATGAACGGCCTCGACCGGCGCGCCCCGAAGGCGATCTTCCTGGACGAGGCGTGGGCGATCACCTCCACGCCCGAGGGCGCCAAGCTGGTGCCCGAGGTCAGCCGGATGGGCCGCTCCCGCAACACCGCTCTGGTGCTGGTCTCGCAGAACGCGGGAGACCTGCTGAACGAGCAGGTGACCAACTGCCTGTCGTCCGTCTTCGCGTTCAGGTCCACCGAACGGGTGGAGGTGGACCACGTCATGTCCCTGCTCGGGGTGGAGCCGTCGGAAGAGCACAAGGCCGTGCTGCGCTCGCTCGGGAACGGCGAATGCGTATTCCGTGATCTGGATGGCAGAGCGGGCCGTATCGGAGTAGACCTGATCTCCGAGGAACTTCTCCGTTGGCTCGACACGAACCCCACACACGACAAACCCGTCGCCGACGGGCATGATGATCTTCAGGGGGGCGTGGGCAGAGCGCAGGAGGTACGGTCATGAAGGTCCGGCTATCCCGACGACTCGCGCTGGCGTTCGCGCTCGTCACCGCCGTGCTCGTGGTGCCCGTCGTGGTGGGAGGCGTGTCCGCCCCCGCGGCCGCGGCCCCCTGCGACCTGTCGGGCGCGCTCGCGCCCGAGGTGATCGGCGGCGGCACCGACGGCATGATCCAGCCCATGCCGCCCGAGGGCGGGGCGCAGGCTCCGACCACCAACTACGGCCAGTTCGGCATGAGCGGCCAGTTCTGGCACACCCACGAACTGGGCTGCTCCGACTACGTCGCCGTGCTCGGCAACATGTGGGCCAACGGCATCTTCACCGCCGCCAAGGCCGTCGACCGGCTGACGATCACCACGTACCAGGCGGCCGCGACCGAAGGGCCGCTCCAGTCGATCAAGGACGTGGTCGACGACATCGTCACGAGCCTGGCCGACGCGATGTACTGGCCGCTGCTCCGCCCGATCGTGATCATCGGCGCGATCTGGCTGGCCTGGTACGGCCTGATCCGCAAGCGGGCCACCACGACCGCCGAGGGCGTCATCTGGATGGTCCTGGCGGTCACCGTGGCGGTCTGGTTCTTCAGCAGGCCGGCCGACTTCACCGGGCTCGGCAAGGTGGTCACCGACAAGACCGGCGAGGTCGTCAACTCGGCGTTCTCCGGCCTGCCCGGCGCGGGCGGCGCGTCCTGCCTGCCGCCTCCCGGCGACAGCGCTCCCGAGGTCAAGCCCGGCGGCTTCGGCCAGGGCGGCACGCCGGGCGTCGAGCAGAACGCCGACGCGCTGTGGTCGACGCTGGTCTGCAAGCCGTGGCTGGTGGGCCAGTTCGGCACCGCGGATCCGGAGCAGCCCATCGTGCGCGACTTCGGCCGCAAGATGCTGGAGATCCAGTCGATCCCGCCTGCCGTCGCGGGCCAGCCCGCGCCCGACGTGGGGGCCCGCCAGTCGGAATACGCGGAGCTGGCCTCGCAACTGCGCAACGACCCCCGCTACACCGTCTTCTCCGGCAGAGACTGGTCCAACCGGCTGGGCGTGGCCGTCGGCGCGTTCATCGCCGCGCTGGTGGCCGGCACGCTCATCTTCCTGGTGGCGGTCTCGCTGCTGGTGCTCAAGGTGGGCTTCCTGCTGCTGCTCATCCTCGGGCCGATCTTCCTGCTCATCGGCGTGCATCCGGGCAGCGGGCGCATCATCGCCATGCGCTGGGTGGAGATGCTCGTCGGCACGCTGCTGAGACAGGCGGTCCTGACGATCGTCCTCAGCGTGCTCGTGTACGGCTACGCGCTGATCATCTCCACGGCCATGCCGTGGGGGCTGCAGGTGCTGTTCATGGCCCTGCTGACGATCGCGGTGTTCTTCTACCGCCGCCCGTTCCAGCACCTGTTCGCCTCGCTCAACGGCCACACGGTCACGACCCGCATGCTCGGCGAGGCGGCCAGTTCGTCCGTGCTCGAACGGTCCGCGGGCGCGCTGCCGCCGGTCGCGTCGGCCAGGATCGGACGCTGGGGGCTGCGCAAGGCCGAGCCGGTCATCAGGGCGGCGGCCGCTGCCAACCCGGCGGGGGTGGCGGCCACGGCGGCGACCGGGCAGGCCAGGGTACGCGCCGAGGAAGGCGAAGGCGCTCCTTCCGGCACCCGCGTGCCCGCCACGGCGGCGCCCCTCGACACCGACCAGCAGGCCGGTAAGGCGGCGACCAGGGCGCCGCTCGAACCGCGCAGGGGCACGGCGCCACCGCTCAACCTGGGCGCGCCCACCCGCACGCGCGGCGGGGCGGGCGGCGTCCGGCGAGGCGGAGGTCCTGGCGGGTCCGGGGGCGGGTCCGGAGGCATGGCCGGCGCGGGTGCGGGC
>NZ_JAAAHR010000029.1:0-73040 GCF_009908215.1 Nonomuraea sp. K271
GCCCAGCGCCCCGCCCAGCGCGGCCCGGCTCCCGCTCCGCGCGATTCGGTCCCCGACGAGCCCGTTCGCCCTGCCAGGACCCGCGTCCCGGCCGGCTCCGCCCACCAGGCCACCCGGCAGACCACACCCACCCGGCGCCGCCCGTACGACTCCCGCTGACCCCGCCCGGTCACCGGCAGGACCGGCGAACCCGGCCGCCGCCCCGCCGAGGCGGCCGGCGGTCAGGACGGGAGGTCGATGACGACCTTGACGTCGTGGTCCGGTTCGAAGGCCTCCAGTGCGCGTTCGAGCGGCAGCCGGCGGGTGATCAGCCGCTCCAGCCACCGGATGTCCGCCTTGGCGAGGGCCGCCGCCGCGTCCCTGAAGTGGCGCAGGTTGCCGTTGACCGTGCCGAAGACCACGTCGTTCTCCAGCACGATGTCCCGGTTGATCACCCCGGCGTCCACCCGGTGCGTACGCCCTCCTGGGGCGAGGCCGCACAGGCAGACGATGCCGGCGGCGGCGGTGGTGCGCATGGCGTCGATGACGAGCGTCCCCACGCCCGTGCACTCGATGATGATGTCCGGTTTGTCGTCGGCGAACGGCTCCAGCGACGCGCCCGAGTGGTAGGTGCCGCCGAGTTCCTCCACGAGGCTGGACTTCAATCCTTCGGGGGCGCGGTCGAGCACGTGCACGTCGAGCCCTCGCTGCTTGCCGAGGAGTGCGGCGAGCAGCCCGATGGGCCCCGCGCCGGTGACGAGCAGTGTGCGCGGCTCGAACCAGGCGCGCGACCCGATCCGCTCGATCTGCTCCCACGCCTTGGCGACCACGGATGTGGGCTCGACCAGCATGCCGACGGTCGCCAGCGACGGGTCGAGGCGCACGGCGTAGCCGGATTCGATGACCCAGCGCTCGCTGGCGTACCCGTCGAGGTCCTTGATGCCCCGCTCGGTGTAGCGGCCGTTGCGGCACATGTCGAACTCGCCCCGCGCGCACGCCCCGCAGGGCTCGGGGTCGGGCCGGCGTACCACGCCCACCACCAGGTCTCCGGGAGAGAAGGCGGACCCTTCGGGCGCTTCGAGCACCCGGCCGAGCGACTCGTGTCCGATGACCATGCGTTCCCTGCCCGGCGGCGGCCAGCCGTATTCGGCGGCGGCCAGTTCGCGGTCCGTGCCGCAGATGCCCAGGGCCAGTCCTTGGACGAGCAGCTCGCCCTGTCCGGGTTCGGGTTCGGGCAGTTCCTCGACGCGGAGCGTCCCCGCCTTGCCCGGTGCGAACGTCAGTGCACGCATCACGCTCACCCCCTCCACCGGGACCCTACCCCGGACGGGCTTGGGAAATAGTAGGACGTCCTAGTATCTTCGGAGATGACACCCTCACGAAGGAGTGAACAGGCGTGCACGTCCCGGTACACCCAGTCCGTTTCGTGACCGCCGCGGCCCTGTTCGACGGCCATGACGCGGCGATCAACATCATGCGACGCATCCTCCAGTCACAGGGGGCCGAGGTCATCCATCTCGGGCACAACCGTTCGGTCGACGAGATCGTCACGGCCGCCATCCAGGAGGACGCCCAGGGGGTGGCGATCAGCTCGTACCAGGGCGGGCACGTGGAGTTCTTCTCCTACCTGGTGGAACTGCTGCGCGAGCGCGGCGCGGGCCATGTCAGGGTGTACGGCGGCGGCGGGGGAGTGATCGTCCCCGAGGAGATCGAGCTACTGCACTCGCGCGGCGTGGCCCGCATCTTCTCGCCCGAGGACGGTCAGCGTTACGGCCTGCCCGGGATGATCAACAAGCTGATCGAGGAGTGTGACGTCGAGCTGGACGATCCGCCCTCGCTGGAGGCCGTGGTCTCAGGAGACCAGGCGGCGCTGGCCCGCGCGATCACCCTCGTGGAGTCCGGGCGCGCCCCCGCGGCGTTGCTGGAGGGCCTGCGGGCCGCGGGCGCGAAGGAGGGCGACGCGAGGGCGCCGGTGCTCGGCATCACGGGTACGGGCGGCTCGGGCAAGTCGTCGCTGACTGATGAGATCGTGCGCAGGTTCCGCGTCGACAACGACGACAAGTTGCGCATCGCGATCATCGCCATCGACCCCACCCGCAGGCGCGGCGGCGGCGCGCTGCTCGGCGACCGCATCAGGATGAACAGCCTGGGACCCCAGACCTACTTCCGCTCCCTGGCCACCCGCGGCGCCGCCAACGAGGTGCCCGCCTGCCTCGACGACGCGATCACCGCCTGCCGGGCCGCGGGCCACGACCTGGTGATCGTGGAGACGCCCGGCATCGGCCAGGGCGACGCCGGGATCGTCCCGCACGTCGACGTGCCCGTCTACGTGATGACGCCGGAGTTCGGGGCGGCCTCCCAACTGGAGAAGATCGACATGCTCGACTTCGCCGAGGCCGTGGTGATCAACAAGTACGAGCGGCGCGGCGCGGAGGACGCCCTGCGCGACGTGCGCCGCCAGCTCGTACGCAACCGCGAGGCGTTCGGCGTCTCCCCGGACGAGATGCCGGTCTTCGGCACCATCGCCGCCCGCTACAACGACAGCGGCGTGACGGCCCTCTACCAGCACCTCAAGCCGCTCCTGCTGCCGGGCTCCGGGCCGGGGCTGCTGCCCAGGGTGTCCGAGCGCACCTCCAGGGCCTCGGCCGCCATCGTCCCGCCGGCCAGGGCGCGCTACCTGGCCGAGATCGCCGAGACCGTGCGCGCGTACCACGCCGAGACCCTCGCGCAGGCGGAGGTGGCCCGACGCCGTCAGCAGCTCGCCGCCGTACGGTCGCTGCTGGAGGAGGGGGACGGGCGGCTGGCCGAGCTGGAGGCCCAGGCCGAGCGGGAGCTCAGCGACGAGAGCAGGGCGCTGCTCGACGCCTGGCCGGCCGTCAAGGAGCGCTACACCGCCGACGAGCTGGTGGTGAAGGTCCGCGACCGCGAGATCCACACCCCGCTCTGGCGCGAGACGCTCTCCGGTAACCGTGTCCCCAGGGTGGCCCTGCCCCGCTACACCGACCACGGCGACCTGCTGCGCTTCCTGCGCTCGGAGAACCTGCCGGGCATGTTCCCCTTCACCGCGGGGGTGTTCCCGTTCAAGCGCGCCGACGAGGATCCGACGAGGATGTTCGCCGGCGAGGGCGACCCGTTCCGCACCAACCGGCGCTTCAAGCTGCTGTCGGAGGGCCAGCCCGCGACCCGGCTGTCGACCGCGTTCGACTCGGTGACGTTGTACGGCCACGACCCCGACCTGCGGCCCGACATCTACGGGAAGGTCGGCACCTCGGGCGTCTCCATCGCGACGCTCGACGACATGAAGGTGCTCTACGACGGTTTCGACCTGGCGGCGCCCAACACGTCGGTGTCCATGACGATCAACGGGCCGGCCCCCACGATCCTGGCCTTCTACCTCAACGCCGCCATCGAGCAGGCCCGCGACCGGTTCCGCGCCGAGCACGGCCGCGACCCCGGCGAGCAGGAGGACGCCGACCTGCGCGCCCGCACCCTGGCGACGGTGAGGGGCACCGTGCAGGCCGACATCCTCAAGGAGGACCAGGGGCAGAACACCTGCATCTTCTCCACGGAGTTCTCGCTGCGCATGATGGCCGACATCCAGGAGTGGTTCATCAGGAACGGCGTGCGCAACTTCTACTCGGTCTCGATCTCCGGCTACCACATCGCCGAGGCCGGGGCCAACCCCATCAGCCAGCTGGCCTTCACGCTGGCCAACGGCTTCACGTATGTGGAGGCGTACCTCGCCAGGGGCATGGAGATCGACGACTTCGCCCCGAACCTGTCGTTCTTCTTCTCCAACGGCATGGACCCGGAGTACAGCGTGCTCGGGCGGGTGGCCCGCCGCATCTGGGCGGTGGCCATGCGGGAGAGGTACGGCGCAGGCGAGCGCTCGCAGAAGCTGAAGTACCACATCCAGACCTCGGGCCGGTCCCTGCACGCGCAGGAGATGAACTTCAACGACATCCGCACCACGCTGCAGGCGCTGATCGCCATCTACGACAACTGCAACAGCCTGCACACCAACGCCTTCGACGAGGCGGTGACCACGCCGTCGGCCGACTCGGTGCGCCGGGCCATGGCGATCCAGCTCATCATCAACAAGGAGTGGGGCCTGGCCAGGAACGAGAACCCGCTGCAGGGCTCGTTCATCATCGAGGAGCTCACCGATCTGGTGGAGGAGGCGGTGCTCGGCGAGTTCGAGCGGCTGTCGGACCGCGGCGGCGTGCTCGGCGCGATGGAGACCGGCTACCAGCGCGGCAAGATCCAGGACGAGTCGATGTTGTACGAGATGCGCAAGCACGACGGCTCGCTGCCCATCGTCGGCGTCAACACCTTCCGCAACGGCGCGCACGGTGAGGACTCCGATGCCCACACGCTGGAGCTGGCCAGGGGCACGGAGGAGGAGAAGCGCTCGCAGCTCGACCGCCTGCGCGCCTTCCACGAGCGCAACCGCTCCGAGTCGCCCGCGCAGCTGGCCAGGCTCCGCGAGGCGGCGATGTCGGAGGAGAACGCGTTCGAGGTGCTGATGGACGCGGCCCGCGTCTGCTCGCTCGGTCAGATCACCGACGCGCTGTTCGAGGCCGGGGGACAGTACCGCCGCAACGTCTGAGGCGTCCGGTGGCGGGATTCCGTCAGGGCGGGTTCCCGTCAGCGGATGACCTACCCGTGGGCAGGGCGGAAACGGTGAAATCCGTACCATGCCCCTCACCTCGCTGACGGGCGCGCTCGCCGTGGCCCTCGCGGCGACCGCCCTGACCGCCCCCGCGGACCCGGCCGCCGCCCAGGGGCCCGCGCCCCAGGAGACGGACCTCACCCTCGTCACCGGCGACCGTGTCGGCTATGTGGACGGCCCCGGCGAACAGGACGTCGTCACGGTGGACCGCCCGGCGGGCGCTCCGGGCGGCGTGCGGCTGCAGCAGACGGGCGGCGACCTGTACGTCCTGCCGGACGAGGCCATGCCGCTGATCGCGGCCGGCCGGCTGGACGCGCGGTTGTTCAACGTCACACACCTGGCCGCGATGGGTTACCGGGGCACGCCGCCGGTGATCGCCACCTACCGGGGCGCGACGCCGCGCTCCATGACGGGGGCGGAGATCGTCCGCGCGTTGCCCAGCGTCAAGGGCGCGGCGCTGAAGGTCGGCGCGGACCCGCGCCCGTTCTGGACCGCGCTCGCCGGCCCGGCCGAACGCTCCGGCGTGGCCAAGGTCTGGCTGGACGGCAGGGCGAAGGTCTCACTGAAGGAGAGCGTGCCGCAGGTCGGCGCCCCGCAGGCGTGGGCCGGCGGGCTGGACGGCTCGGGCGTCACGGTCGCGGTGCTGGACACCGGCGTCGACGGCACCCACCCCGACCTGAAGGACCGGATCGCCGAGTCCACCAGCTTCGTGCCCGGCGAGGAGGTCAAGGACGTCAACGGCCACGGCACCCACGTGGCGTCCACGGTCGCGGGCACCGGCGCCGCGTCCGACGGCGCCAACAAGGGCGTCGCGCCCGGCGCGCGGCTGGCCGTCGGAAAGGTGCTCGGCGACGACGGCTTCGGCCAGGAGTCGTGGATAATCGCGGGCATGGAGTGGGCCGCTGCCAGGGCCAAGGTCGTCAACATGAGCCTGGGCAGCAGCGAGCCCGACGGCGGTGCCGGCCCGATGGCCGTGGCGGTGGACACCCTGTCGCAGCAGCACGGCACCCTGTTCGTGATCGCGGCGGGCAACAGCGGCGGCAAGGGCACGATCGGCTCGCCCGGCTCGGCCGCCTCGGCGCTGACCGTGGGCGCGGTGGACAAGGCGGACAAGCGGGCCGGCTTCTCCAGCAGGGGGCCGCTCTCCGGCACCTACGGCCTCAAGCCGGACATCTCCGCCCCCGGGGTGGCGATCAACGCGGCGCATTCTGCGTACGACACCGGGGCGAGCGGGCCGTACAAGGAACTGAGCGGCACCTCCATGGCCACGCCGCACGTCGCGGGCGCGGCGGCGATCCTCGCGCAGCGCCACCCGGGCTGGCCGGGGCAGCGCATCAAGGACGCGCTGATGAGCGCGGCGCAGCCGCTGCCGTACGCGCCGTTCGAGCAGGGGGCGGGCCGGCTCGACGTGGGCGCGGCGGCCAGGGCGGCGCTCACCGCGACCGGCTCGGTGGCCACGGCCTTCTACGACTGGCCGCACGCGGGCGACGACCCCGGAAGCGGGCGGACCATCGCCTACCGCAACGACGGCGACGCCGACGTGACGCTCGGCCTGGAGGTCACCGGCTCCGACGCGGCCACGCTGTCCACCCGTACGCTCACCGTGCCCGCCGGCGGCACCGCCGAGGCGAGCCTGACCGTCGACCCGGCCGCGCTGGAGCCCGGCGACGAGGACTCCGGCCTGGTCACCGCCACGGCCGGCGAGACGGTGGTCCGCACGGCGTTCGGCGCGGTCAAGGAGCGCGAGCTGTACGACCTGACGCTGAAGCTGCGCGACCGGCAGGGCGAGCCGGCCACCGGGAGGGTGGTGCTGGCCGGGTTCGACGGCAGCATGGTGCCCTACGAGGTGGCGGGCGAGCGCACGCTGCGCCTGCCGCCCGGCACATATGTGGCCTACACGCTGCTGGAGGTGAGCGGCGAGCGGCCCGACGAACTCGGCATGGCCCTGATCGTCGCCCCGGAGATCACGCTCGGCGAGGACACCGAGGTCGTGCTCGACGCGCGCGAGACCAGGGCGCTGAGCGTCAAGACGCCCAAGCGGGGCGAACGGCGCCAGTTGCATCTCGACTTCTCCAGGACCGTGCCGGAGAAGCAGCCGATCCGGCTCGCCTACGTCGTGCCCGTCGCCTACGACGCCGTCTACGTCTCCCCGACGGAGAAGGTGGAGAAGGGCTCGTTCGACTACCTGACCCGCTGGCGGGTCGGCGAGCCCGCGCTCACCCTCGACGTGAAGGGAGAGCCGGAGCCGGTGCCGACCGTGCAGGGCGGCAGCACGCTCACCGACGGCCGCACCCACCTGGCCACGGTCGCCGCCGGCAAGGGCGCGGCCGAGGACTACGCGGGCGTCGACGCCAGGGGCAAGGCCGTCATCGTGACGCGCAGCGCCGAGGTGCCGGCCAAGGAGCGGGCGGCGCAGGCCGTCGCGGCGGGAGCGAAGCTGCTCGTGGTCGTCAACGACCGGCCGGGCCGCCTCTACGAGTCCTACGGCGAGGCCCTGCCCATCCCGGTCGTGCTGGTCACCCGCGACCGCGGCGCGGACCTGGCCGGCAAGCAGGTCACGGTCACCCAGAAGCGCTACCCCTCCTACCTGTACGACCTGGTGGACCTGCACGAGGACGCCATCCCCGACCGCGACCTGGCCTTCCGCCCCCGTGGCCTGGCCGAGGTGCGCGGCGTCTACCACGGCGGCGCCACGGGCCAGGAGGGCGGCGGGTTCCGCTTCAACCTCCAGGACGGCTGGGGCCCGGCCATCGGGTTCAGGGAACGCGAGCACTTCCCGTCCGAGCGCACCGAATGGGTGACCACCGGCCGCGGCTACGCCTGGTACGAGACCCACGTCTTCGGCGGTGACGACGACTGGGAGATGCGCGACGCGCACCGCACGTACCGGCCGGGCAGGCGGGTCACGCAGGAATGGTTCGCGCCGGTGGTGCGGCCGAGGCTGGGCACCGGCTACTGGGGGCCCTTCCGCACGAACACCGGCGGGATTCAGCTCAACATCGCGCCGCTGAGCGACGGCACACCCGGCCACGCCGGCGGTGGCGGGGACGAGCGGGCCACCATGTCGATCGCGCTCTACCAGGGCGACACGCTGGTCAAGCAGTCGCCCGGCCGGTCGCTGACGGCGTTGAGCGGCCTGCCGGACGAGCCGTCGCCGTACCGGGTCACGCTCGACGTCGACCGGGACGCCCAGCGGTGGGGCACGTCGACGCGCACCCGCACCGAGTGGACCTTCGTCTCGGCCAAGCCGCCCGAGGGCAGCCCGTACAAGACGGACATCCCGATGCTGCAGCTCGACTACGACGTCAAGCGGCTCGGCCCGCTCGCCAGGATCACGGTGTCGGCGACCACGCAGGAGTGGCTGGACTCGCCGGTCAAGGCGGACAAGGCGACGTTGTCGGTCTCGTACGACGAGGGGAAGAGCTGGCAGGACGCGCGGCTCGTGCCCGGCGGCAAGGGGAGGTGGAACGCGGTCGTACGCGCCGGCGGCTCGTTGTCGCTGAAGGCCACCGCGGCCCACGCCGAGCGCGGCACGGTGAGCCAGGAGATCATCCGGGCGATCGTGGCTGAATAACCGTGCAGTCACGATTGAGGGCTGATGTCGTCTTCGGCCCTGTCGTCTCTCCCATACTGGTCGGCGTTCCGACCAGGAGGGGAGAGGCGGGCACCGTGCTCGAAGCGCTGGGTCTCACAGCCGGCGAGGAGGCCGTCTACCGCTTCCTCATCGGCGTGCCCCGCGACGCCACCGAGCTCGCCGAGGCGCTCGACCGCTCGCGCTCCTCGGTCGAGGAGGACCTGGTCGCCCTCATCGGGCGCGGCCTGGTCTCGCGGCTGGCCGGCGCACCCGTCCTGCACGTGGCCGCGCCGCCCTCCGTCGCGCTCGGTGGCCTGCTCACCGCCCGCAGGGAGGAACTGCGCACCGCGGAGCTGGCCATCGTGGCGCTCGCCGAGCAGCACAGGATGGCCGCCACCGACCGCGCCGCCGGAGACCTCATCGAGGTCGTGACGGGCATGGAAGCGGTACGGCAACGTTTCCTGCAGATCCAGTGGGCGGCGGGCAAGCAGGTGCGCTCGTTCTCCACGGCGCCGTTCGTGGCGGTGCCGCCCGGAGACAACACCGCCGAGGACCAGGCCGTCGAACGCGGCGTGGAATATCTCGTGGTGCTGGAGCGCGAGGTGCTGGCCACCCCCGGCGTCGCGGCGATGACCCTCGACTCCGTACGCAGGGGCGTGCAGGTCAGGGTGGTGGACAAACTGCCCATCAAGCTGATCATGGCCGACGGGGAGCTGGCCCTCGTCCCCCTGACCACCGAGCCGGGCGGCGAGCCCGCGGCCGTGCTGCTGCACCGCAGCGGCCTGCTCAGCGCTGTGGAGGCGCTGTTCGACGCGGTGTGGCAGCGGGCCTACCCGCTCCGTCCCGACGACTGCGGCACGCTGGACGAGCAGCCGGAGCCGGCGGTCACCGAACTGGACAGGAAGATCCTCGGCCTGCTGCTGTCGGGGCTGACCGACGAGGCCGTGGCGGGCCAGCTCGACCTGTCGCTGCGCACGCTCCAGCGGCGGCTGCGCGCGCTCATGGACGTCGCGGGCGTGCGTACGCGCGTGCAACTCGGCTGGCACGCCGCCCGCCACGGCTGGGCATGACCCCCTGGTTCGTGGAACAGGGGCATGACCTGATATCCAGTGAATCGAACATCGCTACCAGGAGGCACTCATGTCCGACGTCACGTTCAAGGGCAACCCCATCACCGTAGGCGGCTCCTTCCCCAAGCCGGGCGACAGCGCGCCGGCGTTCCGCCTGGTCGGCGACGACCTGAGCGAGCGCACGCTCGCCGACTTCGGCGGGCGGACCAAGGTGCTCAACATCTTCCCGAGCCTCGACACCGGCGTCTGCGCGGCCTCGGTGCGCCGCTTCAACCAGGTGGCGTCCGAGCACCCCGACGTCGCCGTGCTCTGCGTCTCCGCCGACCTGCCGTTCGCGCAGAAGCGGTTCTGCGGTTCCGAAGGGCTCGACAAGGTGACCACGCTCTCGCTCATGCGGGGCCGCGAGTTCCTGGCCGACTACGGTGTCGCGCAGGAGTCGGGGCCGCTGGCCGGGCTGGCCGCGCGTGCGGTCGTCGTGCTCGACGGCGACAACAAGGTCGTCTACTCAGAGCTGGTGCCGGAGATCACGCAGGAGCCCGACTACGACGCCGCGCTGTCCGCGCTCAAGTGAGCCCTGAACTGCGCGGCCAGCTCCAGTAGATGCTCGTCGCTCGTGGCGGTGTGCTGGAGGTCGATGATCACTGAATGGACCCCGGCCTCCGCCGCGGTGGCGAGATAGCCGCAGATCTGGGCGACCGTGCCGCTTCGGGGCGGCCTGCCCCGATCGGTGATCTCGGGGTTGGTCCGCAGCACCATGCGGAGCGCCCCGGGGTCACGTCCGGCCCGCTCCGCCGTCTCGCGCACCGTGCGCCACATCGCGCTCAGCATCGGGATCGGCAGCGAGGCCGTCAGCCAGCCGTCGGCCCGGCGGCCGATGCGGCGCAGCGCGGGCTCGGCGAAACCGCCCAGATAGAGCGGCGGGCGGCGGGCCGGCTTGGGCTCGATGTGGCTGGGCACGACGGTCCACAACTCGTGCTCGAAAGACACGGGGTCGTCGCGCCAGATCGCCTCCAGCGCGTCGATCGTGGCGTCGTAACGGCTCGCCCGGTCACGCCAGGACACCCCGGCGGCGGCGTACTCGTCGGACGACCAGCCGAGCCCGAGGCCGACGTCCAGCCGGCCGCCGCTGAGGTGGTCGATCGTGGTGAGCGAGCGGGCCAGCACCGCCGGGGGATACCAGCAGGCGTTGAGCGCGCTGGTGCCCAGCCGGATGGAGGAGGTGGCCGAGGCCGCCACCGAGAGCACCGCGAACGGGTCGAGGAACACCCGGTGCGCCTCCGGCACCCGGCCGTCGCCACCCGGGTAACGGTCCTTAGGCCGCAGCGGCGTCAGCAGCCGGTCGCCCGCCCACAGGCCGGCGAACCCCATCGACTCGGCCTCCCGCGCCACCCGCAGCACGCTCGACAGCGCGGCGAACCTGCCGTACTGAGGCACGGCCAGCCCCACGTCCATCACTCGGTCGTCCTCCGGCGCATGGCGTGGATTCTACGGGTCCGCATGCCTTTAGGCTCGTGTCGTGGAGGACGACACCGGTGCGCGCGTGGAGATCCCGGAGACCGTACGCCGGATCGTGTCGCTGGTGCCGTCGCTGACCGAGTCGGTGGCGGCGACCGTGCCCGAGGCGCTGGTGGGTGCGACCGACTGGTGCACCCACCCGGCCGGCCTCGACGTGGCCAGGGTCAGGGGCACGAAGAACCCCGACCTCGACGCGATCAGGAAGCTGAGACCCGATGTGGTTCTCGCCAACGCCGAGGAGAACCGCCCGCCCGACATCGAGGCGCTGCGCGCGGCGGGCGTCCCGGTCTGGGTGACGAGGATCGAGACCCTGGACGACGCGTTCGCCTCCTTGGGCCGCATGTTCGCGTACGCGTGCCGCAGCGACCGGCCTGGGTGGCTCGACGCGGCCGAGCGGGCGTGGCACACGCCGCAAGAAGGCTCCCGGCGCACGGCGATCGTGCCGATCTGGCGGCGGCCGTGGATGGTGGTCGGCCGCGACACGTTCACCGGCGACGTGCTGCGGCGTCTCGGCGTGGACAATCTCTACGCGGGCCACGCCGAGCGTTACCCCAAGATCTCGCTGCCCGAGCTGAACGAGCGCCGGCCCGACCTGGTGGTGCTGCCGGACGAGCCGTACGCGTTCTCCGGGACCGACGGGCCCGAGGCGTTCCCCGGGCTCGCCTGTGCCCTGGTCAGCGGGCGCCTGCTCACGTGGTACGGCCCCTCGCTCGTGGAGGCGCCCTCTCTGCTCCGCCGCGCCTTGGCCTGACCGGTCACCGCACGCGCCCCCGGCCGGCGGGGCCGTGCACGCCGAGCGCGGCGTCCACGGCGGCGGGGGAGAGCACGTGCTGCATGACGATGACCGCCATCCCGACGATCCCCGCCCGCTCGCCCAGCGACGTGGTGACGATCTCCAGGTTGGCGGTCGTGTACGGCAGGCTGCGCCGGTAGACGATCTCCCTGATGCCCGTCAGGTAATGCTCCCTGGTGTCGGCCATGTCGCCGGCCAGCACCAGCACGCCCGGGTTGAGCAGGCTGACCGCCGTGGCCAGCACCGCGCCCAGCGTGCGCCCCGCCTCCTGGGTGCGCGCGATGGCCTCGGGATCGCCGGCCTGCACGAGGCGGACGACGTCGCGGCTGGCCGCGTGGCCGAGGTCGGCGGCCACGGCCTGGCCGCTGGCCATGGAGGCCACGCAGCCGCGCGAGCCGCAGGTGCAGACCCGGTCGTCGGTCTCGCGCAACCGCACATGCCCGATATTTCCGGCGGCATCCTCGACGCCGCGATATATCGATCCCTTGAGCACGATGCCGGTTCCTATCCCGGTCGACACCTTGATGAGGACCAGCGACTCCGTTTCCCGCCACCTCGACCACCACTCGCCCAGCGCCATCGCGTTCGCGTCGTTCTCCACCATGATCGGCGCGTCATAGTCCGCGCCCAGGGCCTCGCCGACCGGATGGTCGTCCCACCCCGGCATCAGGAACGACCGGATCAGCCTGCCGGTGGCGTGGTCGACCGAGCCGGGCACGTCCAGGCCGATCCCGCACACCTCGCCCGCGGCCCGCCCGGCCCGGTCCAGGAGCCGCTGGAACGCCTGCCGCACCCACGACAGCACGGCCTCGGGCCCGAGCTCGATGCGCATGTCAGTGCGCTCCTCGGCCAGCGGCCTGGCCGCCAGATCCGTCAGCGCCACCCTGGCGTGGGCGGCGCCCAGATCGGCCACCAGCATCAGCCGCCTGGTGGCGTCCACGGCCAGCACCGAGGGCGGCCGCCCGCCTCCGGACACGGCCACCCCCGACTCGTGGATGTAGCCGGCCTCGATGAGCCGGTCGACCCGGTCGGTGATCGTCGAGCGGGACAGGCCGGTGTGCTCGATCAGCTCCTTGCGCGTCCGGCAGGTGCCATGGCGGATGTGCTGGAGGATCTGCCCGGCCGTCAGCATGCCCTCATCCCTTCTCCGCTCCGGCCGTGAGCCCCTCCGTCAGCAGGCGCTCACCGGCGAAGAACACGATCACGATGGGCAGCGTCAGCACCACCGATCCCGCCATCAGCACCGTCGTCGGGACCTCGATGCTGCCCGCGAGCTGTGACAGGCCCAGGGAAACCGTCCAGCTCTCCCGCCGCTCCACCAGGAAGAGCAGGGCGAACAGGAACTCGTTCCAGGCGATCATGAACGCGTACAGGCCGGTGGCCATCAGCGCGGGCTTGGACAGCGGCAACACCACCCGCCAGATGGTGGACAGCCTCGTGCACCCGTCGATCGCCGCCGCCTCCTCGACACTCTGCGGCACGGTCTCGAAGTAGTTGCGGAGCATGTATACCGTGACGGGCACCGTCTGCGCGATGTAAACGAGGATCAGCCCGGCCAGCGACCCCCGAAGGCCGAGCATCGTCAGCAGCACGAACAGCGGGATGGCCAGCACGATCGCGGGGAACAGGTAGACCGCGAGGAACAGGAAGTGCACCTGCCGCCGCCCGAAGAAGCGCAGCCGCGCGACGGCGTACGCGCCGGGGATCGAGACCAGCAGCGTGACCGCCACCGAGGCCACCGCCACGATCGTGCTGTTCCTGAGGAAGGTCAGGAAACCCTGCCTGGTCAGCACGTCCACGTAGGTGTCGAGGGTGAGGTCGCGCGGCCAGAGCGAGCCCGGCTCCAGGATGAGCTCCTGGATGTCGCGTACGGACAACATCACCATGTAGAGGAACGGGAACGCGGTGATCAGGAAGAGGAACACGATCACCAGCGGCCTGAGCACCGCGAACAGCCGCCGCTCGAACCTGTCCCTGCTCACGGCCGCTCACCCGTGCTTCCCGCGAAGAAGCGCAGATAGAGCGTCAGGAACACGACCAGGAAGATCGCCAGCACGATGGCCTGCGCGGCCGAGGCGCCGATGTCGTCGCGCGCGGTCAGGAAGGTGTAGACCCGCACGCTGACCACCTCGGTCCCGGCTCCGCCGCCGGTCAGCAGGTAGACGTCGTCGAACTTGGTGAACGTGAACACGAACCGCAGCACCGACAGCAGCGCGATGATCCGCCACAGCTGCGGCATGATCACGTAACGGAACCGCTGGGTGGGCGTGGCTCCGTCGACCACCGCCGCCTCGTCCAGCTCGGCCGGCAGCGCCTGCAGCCTGGCCAGGATGAACAGGAACGCGAACGGGAAGTACCGCCACGCCTCGAACGCGATCACCGTCAGCAGCGCCACCGGCACCTCGACGCCCAGGAACTCGCCCTTGGCCTGGGTGAGGAACGCGATCGGCTCGCTGAGCCAGGTGTTGACGATGCCGTACTGCGGGTTGAGCATCGTCTCCCACAGGAACGCCACCGCGACGACCGGGGCCACGTACGGGATGAGGACGGCGGCCCTGACCAGGGTCCGTCCCCTGAACCTGTCGCGCAGCGCCAGCGCGGTGACCAGCCCGATCGCGATCGACAACGCCGTGCCCGCGACGGTGTAGACGAGCGTGTTGACCAGCGCCGGCCAGAAACCCGGCTCGGACATCACGTACGAGAAGTTCTCCAGCGTGTAACGACCGAACAGGCCCACCTGCCGGATGTTGATCAGCCGGACGTCCTGGAACGCCAGCATGATCGCCCAGAGCAGCGGCAGCACCACCACGACCAGCGTGATCACCAGAGTCGGCGAGATCAGGGCCAGGCCGGCCCGTCCCTCCTGTTCACGCAGGGTCCGGGGCCGCATGAGCGGGCTCATTCGCGGATCCCGCGCTTGATGGACTCCACCTCGCGCTTCGCCTGCGCGGCGGCGGCCTGCGGGGTCAGGGAGCCGTCGGCGACCGCGCTCAGCGCCTTCGGCACGGGCAGCTCGCCCATCGTGGCGCCGACGAGCTTGCCCTGCCCCTGTGGGATGCCCCAGCGGGCGAACGTGCCGGGGCTCTCGCGCAGGGCGTCGAGCACGTCGGCGGGGTAGACGTCGGCCAGCGGCTTCTTGGCGTCGACCCCCGCGGGCAGGTCGTCCCACCGGTCCGCGACGCCCTCGCGGGTGGGGAACTTCCCCTCGGGCGCCATGCCGATCCAGCGTTCGTACCCCTCGTTCATCATGTAGGAGACGAAGGCGGCGGACGGGTCCTTGGCGGCGTCGCGGGTGATCGCCCACGAGACGATCTCGCCGTACTGCGCGGGCGCGCCGCCCTGGGGGCCCTTCAGCGCCGTGACCACCCCGGTGTTCGCGGCCAGCCACTCGGGGTCGGAACGGCACTCCCGGCAGTTCGGCGGCGCGTCCTTCCGCAGCCCGGCCAGCTCGTCGAGGATGAACGACGACCAGATCGTCATGGCGGCCCTGCCCGCGAAGTAGTTGGCGCGGGTGGAGTCGACGTCCTGCTTGCCCTTGACGGAGTAGTCGCGCGCCAGCTTGCCGTAGAACGCGAAGGCCTGCACGCACTGCGGCGAGTCAAGGGTGACATTTCCGGAATTGTCGACCAGCTGGCAGCCGTTCGCCTGCGCCACGTGCTCGAAGCTCTGCGCGGTGAACGAGTCCTTCGGCGCGATCGCCATCGTGATGCCGGCCACCCCGCCCGTGTTGAGCTTCGCCGCCGCGGCCTCCAGCCTCTCGTACGTGTCCGGCGGCTCCAGCCCCGCCTTGTCGAACAGGTCCTTGCGGTAGAGGACCAGCTGCGCCCACCCGTCGCTGGGCACCGCGAGCAGCGTGCCTCCGGAGCTGTCGAGCTCCAGCGCGCGTGGCGAGAACGTCTCCCTGCCGAGCCGGTCGACGACCTGGGCCGGCGTTTCGGTGTCGAGCAGGTCGTTGGCCTCCATCTCGCGTACGGCGGCCAGCGGTAGCGCCCCGATCACGTCCGGCAGGTCATCCGCCGCGGCGGCGGCCGTCAGGGTCTGGCTGAACTGGTCCTCGGCCACGCCGACCAGCTTCACCTTGATCCCGGTCTTCTGGGTGAACTCGGAGATGACGGCGTTCTGGACGGCCATCCGGTCGGGGAGGTTCTCCTCCGTCCAGACCGTGATCTGGTCGTTCCCGGATGCGCCGCCGTCGTCGCCGCAGGCCGTCAGAGCGACGGACAGCAGTGCGGCGGAGAGGACGGCGGTGACCTTCTTCGGCATGGCGCGCTCCTCTGCTGGGATACGCCGCATTTACCCAGGCATGAGATGACGCAACGTGCGGTAAGCGATACCTAGACCGGTCTGCACCCTCGCCGTGCTGCCGCTCCAGACGGGGTCCTCGTGCTCCACGGAGACCACACCGTCATATCCGCCCTCGTAGAGCACGTCGATCACCCGGGTCCAGTCGACCCGGCCGAGGCCGGGCACGCGGAAGCGGTACCAGCCCTTCTCGCCGCTGATCGGGCCGTGGAAACCGTAGCGGTCGAGCTTGCCGGGCAGGAACTCGGTGTCCTTGGCCTGGACGTGCGCGACGTTCGCGAGATGGGGCCGCAACGCCGCGACCGGGTCGATGCCGAGCGCCACCAGGTGCGAGGGGTCGTAGTTGAGCTTGAGCCCGAGCGTGTACATCCACTCCCACAGCTCGGGGGAGTAGGCCAGGTTTCCGGGATAACCATCGGGATGCCAGCTTTTCATCACGCAGTTCTCGATCACGATCTCCACGCCGTGCCGGGTGGCGTACTCCACCAGCGGGCCGAAGACGTCGGCGGCCCGCTTGAGGTTGTCGGCCACCGGCAGCCCGGGGTCGCGGCCCACGAACGTGCCGACCGTGGGGCAGCCCAGCGCGGCGGCGGCGTCCACGCACCGCCTGACGTGGGCGTTCACCTGCGCCCCTTGCTCAGGGTGCAGATTGTTCTCGTAGTAGGCGATCGAGGAAAGCGTCAGTCCGGTCTCCGCGAAGATGCGCCCGACCCGATCACGTTCTGCGTCATCAAAACGATCTACTCTGATGTGATTTCGGTCGTCCGGCGACGGCCAGCCCGCCACTTCGAGGGCCTCGAAGCCCTGTCCTGCCGCCCATCGAGCGATGTCGGTAAGGTCGCTTTCCGGAAGACACGTTGTCAGAAACCCCAATTTCATCAGCACCTCCAAGCGGAAGTCGTAGACTTGCGACCGTTACAAGCGCAACTATGGTGTGCAAACAACAACTAAATCTTTGATTTTTGTCTGATCATAAAGCGTAAGTGTGGGGGAATGCGCGTCATCACCTTTGAAGAGCCAGGCCAAGTCCGCGTCAACTCCGAGTCGCCCGCCGAGCTCGTGCCGGGTTCCGTGCGCGTACGCACGATCTACTCGGGAGTTTCGGCGGGCACCGAACTCACCGCATATCGAGGCACCAACCCCTATCTCAGCCGCAAGTGGGACACCGAGCGCCGGCTCTTCGTCGACGGTCAGACGCATGCCTACCCGCTGGCCGGATGGGGCTACCAGGAGGTCGGCGAGGTGGTGGAGGCGGCGCCCGACGTCGCCGCCCCTCCTCCCGGCAGCGTCGTCTGGGGCATCTGGGGCCACCGCGCCGAGGCCGTCGTGCCGGCCGCCACACTCGTCGGCCACGTCATGCCTCCAGGGGCCGACCCGCTGAGCGGGGTCCTCGCCCGGGTCGGGGCCATCGCGCTCAACGCCGTACACGCCGCCGACGTGCACCTCGGCGACCAGGTCGCGATCTTCGGCCAAGGCGTCATCGGGCTGCTCGCCACCCGCCTGGCCGTGCTCAGCGGCGCCAGGGTGGTGGCCGCCGACGCCATCGCCGACCGGCTCGAACGGGCCAGGGCGTTCGGCGCGGCCGAGACGTTCGACGTCACCTCGGGGTCGGTCGCCGAGTTCATGCGCAAGCGCGTCGAGGGCGCCGACACCGTCATCGAGCTCAGCGGCACCCACCAGGGCCTGCACGAGGCCATCAGGACCGTGCGCAAGGGCGGCCGGGTGGTGGCCGCCGGCTTCTACCAGGGCGACGGCATGGGGCTGCGCCTGGGGGAGGAGTTCCACCACAACCAGGTGCAGCTCGTCTCCTCCCAGATCGGCGGTGTCGCCTCGTGGCTGGCGCACCGCTGGGACGTCGAACGCCTGCAGCGCACGTTCATGGAGCTCGTGCACCGCGGCGAGGTCGAGGCGCGTGACCTGGTCACGCACGTCGTCCCCGCCGAGCGGGCCGCCGAGGCCTACGACCTGCTCGACCGGCACCCGTCAGAGGTGCTCCAGCTCGTCTTCGATTTCAAGGAGTCACAGTGAAGCTCGCCGTACAGGAGCAGCTTCTTCCCGGCCGCACGCTGCAGGAGAAGTACGCGTTCGCGGTCGACGCCGGGTTCGACGCCATCGAGCTGCGCGGCAAGGGCGATTTCCACTTCGCGGGCCGTCTGACCGAGCTCAAGCGGGCGCTGGCCGACGGCGTGGTCATGCCGACCGTGTGCGTGGACATGCCGCACTTCATCGGCGACTTCGACCCGGCCAAGCGCAAGGACGCCATCCAGCAGCTCAGGTCCCAGCTGACCGTGATCGGCGAGCTCGGTGGCATCGGCGTGATGACCCCCGCCTCCTGGGGGCAGTTCTCGCGCAGGCTGCCGCCGTTCGAGCCGCCGCGCAGCGCCGCGGAGGACCGCGAGGTGCTGGCCGAGGCGCTCGGCATCCTCGGCGAGCACGCGCAGCGCAACGGCGTGCTGATCATGCTGGAGCCGCTCAACCGCTACGAGAACCACATGGTCAACACGCTGGCCGAGGCGGTCTCCTACTGCGCGATGGACTCCATCAGGATCGTCGGCGACACCTACCACATGAACATCGAGGAGGACGACCCCTGCCGCTCGCTGGCCGAGGCCGCCCCCTACATCGCGCACATGCAGATCAGCGAGTCCAACAGGAACCAGCCGGGCACCGGCCACCTCGACTGGGGCGCGCAACTGGCCACGCTCGACGCCGTCGGCTTCGACGGCTATCTCGCGCTCGAATGCCGGCTGCGCGGCGAGCCCGAGATCGTCCTACCCCAGACCGCGGCCTTCGTCAGGAAATACCTGTGATCCGCGCGGCCGTGCGCGTCCTGGTGAGCAACTGGGACGGCGGCTACACGATCCCCTCCCGCCGTCTCTACCCGCACCAGTGGAGCTGGGACTCCGCCTTCGTCGCCATCGGCAACGCCCGCTGGTCGCCGCGCAGGGCCCGTACGGAGCTGCTGTCGTTGTTCGGGGCGCAGTGGTACGACGGCCGGGTGCCGCACATCGTGTTCAACCCCGCGGTGCCCGACGGCGCGTACTTCCCCGGCCCCGCGTTCTGGCGCTCGCGAGCCCCGTCGGGCTCCGCGACCTCGGGCCTCGTCCAGCCGCCGGTCCACGCGCTGGCGGCGTGGAAGACGCACCTGGCCGAGCCCGACGTGGCGTTCCTGCGCCGCATCTACCCGCGCCTCGTGGCCCAGCAGGAGTTCCTGCGCGTCGCCCGGCGGTCTCCCGAGGGCCTGGTCTCGATCGTGCACCCCTGGGAGTCGGGCATGGACAACAGCCCCGCCTGGGACCTGCCGCTCCAGGCGGTCGAGGCGGGCGCGGCCGGCTTCGTGCGCAAAGACCTCGACGCCGTCAGCGCCGACGAGCGGCCCACCGACCGCGACTACCAACGGTACGTCGCCCTCGCCCGCGCCTACCGCGACTCCGGCTACCGCGACCCCGGGGCGTTCCAGGTCGAGGACCCCCTGTTCAACGCGGCGTACGGCGTCGCCGAGTCCACCCTCGCCAAGATCGCCGCAGAGTGCGGGCTCGACCCGGCGCCGCACGAGCGCGAGGCGGCCTCGATCACCGCCGCCATGGTCGAGCACCTCTACGACGACGGCCTCTTCCACGCCCGCGACGTGCGTACGGGCTGCCTGGTCCGCTCCAGCAGCGCCGCCGGGCTGACCCCGCTCCTGCTGCCCGGCCTGCCGCGCGAGATCGTCAACGCGCTGGTCGGCACCGCGCTCGACCGGTTCGCGCTCAAGGACGGGGTGCTGCCGAGCTACTCGCCGTCCGCGCCCGAGTTCGACACCGCCCGCTACTGGCGCGGCCCGAGCTGGATCAACCTGGCCTGGCTCGTCTGGCAGGGTCTCAAGGACCGCCGCCCCGACCTGGCCGCGCCGCTCGCCGAAGGGATGATCGCCGCGGTGTTCGGCGCCGGGTTCCGCGAGTACTTCGACCCGTTCACGCTGCGCGGCCACGGCTGCCACGACTTCAGCTGGTCAGCCGCCCTCATCCTCGACGTCGTGGCGGAGCACGGCCTGGAGGGTGTGCCTGCGGCGGGCGGCGAGGTCGGTGAGCAGCCGGGGGGCTTCGGAGAAGCCGGCGACGTCGGTGATCACGTGCTCCTGTAGGAGCCTGCCGCGCTCCCTGAGCAGCAGGATCGTCTCGTGCGAGAGACGTTCCCTGTCCCAGGCGTGCGCCAGGCCACGCGGCACCCGGCCGATCTGGGCGCAGCGCAGCGACAACCCGTTGTGGTGGAACTCCTCGCCGAGCCGCACCTCCTGCGCTCCCTGCGTGTAGAAGGCCAGGTCCACCAGCGTGCCCTGCGGGCGCAGCAGCCTGAGCCCGAGGGCCAGCGCCCGGCACTGGCCGCGGCACTGGAACACCACGTCGGCGCCGCGGTCGTTCTGGCCGTGCCGCCAGCGCCGCTTCAGCGCCACCGCCGGGTCGTCGCCGGCGGCCAGGCCGTCCGCGCCGAGCGCCCGCGCGACCGCCAGCCGCTCCGGGGTCTCGTCCACCACCACGACCTCGGCCGCGCCGGCGGAGAGGGCGAAACTCGCGGTCAGCAGCCCGACCACGCCGGCGCCCACCACCGCGACCCGCCGCCCGCGCACGCCGTCGCCGAGGTCCCTGACGGCCGGGCCGTTCAGGTCGTGGGCGGCGTGCAGCAGGCCGTTGGCGCAGATCGGGCCCATGTGGGCGACGTAGACGCCGAGCAGCGGGTCGAGGTCGTCCGGCACCCGTACGAACCTGTCGGTCATCGGGTCGGCCACGTACGCGGTGCGGTGCCCGTAACACATCGCGACCAGCGTGCCCTCGGCAACCGCCCGGGTGCGCGTCTCGACCACGCGGCCCACCTGCATGTAGCCGATGCCGCGCACCGGATAGGCCACCGACGGCACGCCCTCCGTGAACAGCCCGAGCGCCGGGTCCCAGCTGGAGTGCAGGTAGGGGTTGCTGCCCTTGACGAAGGTCAGCTCGGTGCCGGCGGACACGCCGCTGTACACCGTCTCCACCATGAACCCGCCCTCGGGCACGCCGGGCAGCTTCTCCTCGACCAGGCAGACCTCACCCGGCGCCTCGACGCTGACGACGGTGTTCGTGTTCATGGGCTCACCCCGGCCGGCAGCCGGCCGGCGTCGGGGGCGAGGGCGACTGGCCTGTGCTCGGCGGCCGACCTGGCCAGGGCGAGGGCGAGCCGGTGCGTGCGCAGCGCCTCCCGGTACGGCACCCGTACGTCCGCCTGCACGCCCCGCACGGCGTTGACGAACTCCCGGTCGACCCGGGTCTTCGCCTGCCCGTCGTCCTCGATGACGCGCCGGCCGTCGATCAGCAGCCGGGTCTCGCTGACGTCCAGGGCGATGCCCTCGGCACACACCTCCAGCCCCACCCGGTGCTGGTGGGCCAGCAGGCAGGAGGTGGCCAGCAGCCCGGCCGCGCCGCCGGCGAACCGCATGACCGCGGCTGTGGCCCGGTCGATCTCGCCGTCCTGTCCCGTGTGCTCGGAGGGGACGGCATGCACCATCGTCACCTCGCCCACCAGGACGCGGGCGAGGTCGAGCACGTGTACGGCCTGCTCGACGATCTGGCCGCCGGACATGCCGGCCTGCAGCCACCAGCCGACCGGGGGCACCGTGCCGAGCCAGTGGCCGAGCGCGAGGCGTACGGGACGGCCGTCGAGCAGGTCGCGGGCCTGGTCGACGATGTTGCGGTAACGCCAGTGGTGCCCGACGGCGGACGGCAAGGACCTCCTGTCGATTTCCGCGGAGATGTTTTCCGCGGTGTGGAGCTCCAAGGACAGCGGTTTTTCCACGAAGATTGGGAGATTACATGACAAAACGTCGAACTCTGGGGCGCCGTGCGCGAAAGGCGGTACGCAGATGTAGACGGCGTCCAGGCCGCCGGCACTGAGCAGGTCCGCATGGCCGCCGTACGCGCGGGCGCCATGCCGCGCCGCCAGATCCTCGGCTCGGCGCGGATCGGTGTCGGCGATCCCGGCGATCGTCACGTCGGGGAATCCGGACAGAACGTCTGCATGGCGAGCGGCGACATTTCCGGCGCCTATGATGCCGATGCGGGTCATTGGGGACACAATCCCGCATATGCCACATCTGGCGGTCATCAAACAAACATGTTCATAAGCGCCTGTATCGGGCAGTTGTCGTGACCTCATGAGATCGGGGCTGACTGCATGGAGACAGATCTGCGCGCTTTGGCCAAGGTCCAGAAGTGGTACGGCCCGCACTCGAGCACCGCTGCCGCGTGGCCGGTCGACACCTTAAACCGCGCCAAGGGAAACACGACGGTGAGCGTCGTCCTGCCCGCTCACAACGAAGAGAGCACCGTGGGCGACATCGTCACCGCCATCCGCCGTGACCTCGTCGAGCGGGCGCCGCTCGTCGACGAGGTGCTCGTCGTCGACTCTCGATCCACCGACGCGACCGCCGAGCGGGCACGCGAGGCGGGCGCCCGGGTGGTGGCCCAGGACGAGGTGCTCCCCCATCTGCCGCCGCTGGCCGGCAAGGGCGAGGCGCTGTGGAAGGGGCTGGCCGCCTCCCACGGCGACGTCGTCGTGTTCGTGGACGCCGACCTGCGCAGTTTCGGCGCCCACTACGTGTCCGGCCTGCTCGGGCCGCTGCTGACGGACCCCGGCATCCAGTTCGTCAAGGCGGCCTACGAGCGGCCGTACACGGGGGAGGACGGCGTCGTACGGCGCGGCGCCGGCGGCCGCGTGACCGAGCTCGTGGCCAGGCCGCTGCTCAACATGTTCTGGCCGGAACTGGCCGGGTTCGCCCAGCCGCTCGGCGGTGAGTACGCCGCCCGGCGCCAGGCACTGGAGCGGGTGCCCTTCGTCACCGAGTACGGCGTGGAGTTCGGCCTCCTCGTCGACCTGCTCCAGCTCGTCGGGCTCGACGCGATGGCCCAGGTGGACCTGGGGCACCGTACGCACACCCACCAGCCGATCGACGCGCTCGGCCGGATGGCCGGGCAGATCATGCAGACCGCCTGGTCCCGCCTGGAACGGCAGGGCCGGGTGCTCGCGCCCGCGTCCCCAGCGCACACGCTGCTGCAGTTCGGGCTCGAAGGGCGGGCCGACCTGGTGGACGTGGCCGTGGCGGAGCGACCTCCGCTCGCCTCCCTCGTCCTGGAGGAGGATATGGCATGAAAGTCCTCATGAACGCGGGGCCGTGGCTGTCCACCCCGCCCCCCGGATACGGCGGCATCGAGAACGTCGTCGCCACGCTCGTGCCGGAGCTGCGCAGGCGAGGCGTCAGCGTCGTGCTGGCCGCCGCCGGATCGAGCACGCTCGCGGTGGACGAGCTGGTCAGCGTCTACGACGAGGGTCAGTTCCCCGAGTTGCAGAAGCCGTACAACCAGGTCATGGGCATCGCGCACGCGCACCAGGCCAGGGTGGTGAGCGAGCTGCGCGCCCGCGACGACATCGACCTCGTCCACGACCATCTCGAAGTGGTGGGGCCCGCGGTGTTGTCGGCGTTCGCCGGGCCGCCCGTCCTGCACACCCTCCACTGGGATTTGCACAAACATCCGGCCTTCTATGGCGCGTTCCCGCCGTCGGTCGCGGTCAACGGCGTGTCGGAGTCGCAGCTCGCCCGCGCCCCCGAAGCCCTGCGCGCGGCCTCGCTCGGCGCGATCCACCTGGCCACCCCGCTCGCCGACGGCGACCTGAGGACAGAGCGCGGCGAGCACTTCGTCGTCATGGGCCGCATCTGCGGGCTCAAGGGCCAGCACGTGGCGGCCAGGATCTGCCAGAAGCTGGGGCTGCCGCTGGTGCTGGCCGGACCGGTGTGCGGCCGGACCTCCGCGGCCGAGCTGGACGTGGTGGCGCAGAACCCGTACCACCCGCTGCACAGCCACCCGGACGTGCGCTACCACCTCGACCAGGTGTCCCACTATCTCGACGAGGAACTGGTCCGGTGGGTCGGCGCGGTCGGCGGCCAGGCCAGGGACCTGCTCTACGCCTCCGCCAGGGCCGCGCTCTTCCCCCTTCAGTGGGACGAGCCCGGCGGCACGGCCGTCGTCGAGGCGCTGGCCCTCGGGGTGCCGCCGGTGGGCCTGCGCCGCGGCTGCCTGCCGGAGATCGTCGACCACGGCCGTACGGGCTTCCTGGCCGACACCGAGGAGGAGCTGGCCGAGTGGATCCTGCGGGTGGACGAGCTGGACCCGGAGGAGTGCCGCCGCGAGGCCCGCCGCCGCTTCGCTCCGTCCGTCATGGCTGACCGTTACCTGAAGTTGTACGAGCAGGTCGCGCGTGCTCGCTGACCCTCAGGAGAAACCCCGGGGAAGCACGGTGACGGGGCAGGGGGCGGCCCTCAGCACCTTCATGGCCAGCTCGCCGAGGAACACCCGGTGCGGTTGCGCGTCCTCGCCGGCCGCGCAGACCAGCAGCTCGCCGGGCAGCCAGTCGAGGTCCTCCATCGCGGCGGCCACGTCGTGTCCCTCGGCCACCTCCGACTCGGCCTCGATGCCCGTGGTCTCCCAGGCCAGCCGGACAGCCAGCGCGAGATCGTCCCTGAGCTTGCCCTGGTCGTCCGTACGCAGGTCGAGGGTGATCAGCCGGAGCGGAACCCCCAGCCGCAGTGCCGCCTGCGCCACCCGCTCGACGGCCTCGTCGCACTGCGGCCGGTGCACGTAGGCCAGCGTCAGCCGGGCGAGCTCGCCGACGGGCACGTGCCCGGCGGGCGCCAGCATGACCGCCTCGGGCGACAGGTGGAGCAGGTGGTTGGAGGTGGAGCCGATCGTGATGCGGCCCTGCCGGCCTCCCGCCCCGGAGCCGACCACGATGAGGTCGCTTCTGATCCTCCCGGCCAGCACCGAAAGCCCTCGCCCCGTGCCCCTGCTCTCGAACGTGATGTACTCGGCCGGAGTGTCCCCCAGCGCGTCCGCCGCGTGCGCCAGGTTGGCCTGCGCCTCGACCGCCAGCCCCGGGCTGCCCGGCGGGTAGATCGTGGCGACCGTGAGCTCGCCGCCGGTGATGTGCGTGATCGCGGCGCCGAGCGCCAGCGCCTCCCGCCCACCCACGTCGTCCGCGTAGCCGACGATCACGTGCTCACCGATCACGAGTGCCTCCCTACCCGCTCCGAACAGGGAATACGCGAAGCCTCCCGAGCCCTTGCCGCCCGGCCGGGAAGTCGGTCTTTCGGCTGAGGCTTTTCCGTACTTTCCACCTCATGATGGAGGCATCTGATGATCTCAGTTCGTAAGGTCATGTCCATCGCTCATTCACCGATTGGACACCTGTGTACGAGGAGATCGTCGACTTCGCCCTGGCCACGCCCGAATGGCTCCACGTGTTCGCCGAGGTCGGCACGGACGCCGGGTTATTCGTGTTCGTGGCGCTGTTCGGGGTGGCGGCCTGGCGCGCGTGGCGAGGGCCCGCCCGGGACCTGGCGCTGGTGATCGCCGGCCCGGCCGGAGTGGTGCTGACGTACGCCGTCAGCGAAGTGCTCAAGCTCGTCGTCAGGGAGGACCGGCCGTGCCGGGGCGGGATCGCGACGATCGCCGCCTGCCCGCCCCTGGACGACTGGTCGTTTCCCAGCAACCACTCGGTGATCGCGGCGGGCGCGGCGGCCACGCTCGTGCTGGTCCGGCGCTCGCTGGCCTGGGTGGTGTTCCCGCTGGCGGCCGTCATGGCGTTCTCGCGCGTGTTCGTCGGCGTGCACTATCCGCACGACGTCGCCGCGGGTTTCCTGCTCGGGCTGGCGCTCGCGCCGTTGTTCGCCCTGCTGACGGTGGGCGCCGTCACCCCCGCCGTCAGGCTCGCGCGAAGCCGTCTGTCGCCGCGATGAGCCGGCCCAGGATGCCCGGCTCGGAGTAGGCGTGCCCGGCGTCGGGCACCACGTGGAACTCGGCTTCGGGCCAGGCCCTGTGCAGGTCCCAGGCGGTGGTCATGGGCGTGCAGGCGTCGTAGCGGCCCTGCACGATCACCGCGGGGATGTGCCGGATCTTGCCGACGTCCCTGATGAGCTGCTCGGGCTCGAACCAGCCGCCGTGGTGGAAGTAGTGGTTCTCGATCCTGGCGAAGGCGACGGCCATCTCCTCCTCACCGAACTCCGTCACCAGCTCGGGATCCGGCAGCAACGTGATCGTGGCGCCCTCCCACTGCGCCCACGCCCTGGCCGCCGCCAGCCGCGCCCCCGGGTCGTCGCCCTCCAGCCGCGCCCGGTACGCCGTGATCAGGTCACCGCGCTCCTCGACGGGGATCGGCGCGATGTACCGCTCCCACAGGTCGGGGAAGAGATGGCAGGCTCCTTCCTGGTAGAACCAGCGCAGCTCCTGGGGCCGCAGGGTGAAAATGCCGCGCAGCACCAGCTCGGTCGTCCGGTCAGGATGCGTCTGGGCGTACGCCAGCGCCAGCGCGCTGCCCCACGAGCCGCCGAACACCTGCCAGGCGTCGATACCCAGGTGCTCGCGCAGCCGCTCCATGTCGGCCACCAGGTGCCACGTGGTGTTGGCGCCGAGGTCGGTGGCCGGGTCGGCGGCGTGCGGCCGGCTGCGGCCGCAGTTGCGCTGGTCGAACAGGACGATCCGGTAGAGGTCGGGGTTCCACTGCCGCCGGTGCTTGGCGTTGCACCCGCCGCCGGGGCCGCCGTGCAGCATGACGGCGGGCTTGCCGTCCGGGTTGCCGCAGACCTCCCAATAGACCTGGTTGCCGTCGCCCACGTCGAGCAGGCCGGAGTCGTACGGTTCGAGGGGCGGGTACAGAGTTCTCATGCCGTCCGATCCTGCCACCTCACGCCCACGTGTGGCGGGCCAGGAACGACCGGTCGCCGGTGGCGTACTCGTGGAAGGCCTGGCGCACCTCCGCCAGTTCCGGCACCGTCGTGCTGACGAGCGTGCCCTCCTTGTACTCCAGCTCGTAGCCGGGTGAGACCTGAAGGAAGTGCCGGCCGAAGTTGACCAGCGCGGCGAACGGGTTCTGCGGCGAGAGCGTGGCCAGCACGTCGTGCACCAGCGCCAGGTCGGGGTCGTGCACGACCATGCCGTCACCCGTGTGCAGCTGCATGCCCTCGTAGACACCCAGCGGCGCCACGTTGTGCACGAGGTCGCGCTGCGGGTCGTAGCAGACCAGCCCGTGCGCCCGCGCGATCGTGAACACCTGCGCGGACAGCTCGTCCATCGTGTCGAGCTCCATCGTCACCAGCACGTGCCCCGGATAGAGCGTGATCCGCCCCGGCAGCTCCTTGGCGACGGCGGGCACGTCGCCGCCGGGCTCGCCGCGCTTGACTGCCAGGTAGGTGGCGCGCGCCTGGTCCCTGCTGATCGGCACCGGCTCGTCCCAGACCATCAACTCAACGCTCATCCGTCCATCTTGTCGAACCGCCGCCGCCTGCGCGCGACGCGGGGCCCCCTCGTACCGGCCGACCGTGGCCCGGTACACCCTTTTGACCTGGGTGAATGTTCAGCGGAGTAATGAAGGGCCGATGGGGGGAAGGTACAAGGTCGTCACTGGGGCCCGGGCTTGTCCGGTAGAGCGGGGGAACGGAACATGGGGAGAGACCGCAAGGGAGCCTCGATGATCGAGATCTGGCCCGGAGACCCCTATCCGCTCGGGGCCACCTACGACGGCGCGGGCACCAACTTCTCGCTCTACACCGAGGTCGCGGACAAGGTCGAGCTGTGCCTGTTCGACGAGGCCAACACGGAGTCGAGGGTGCCGCTCACCGAGGTGGACGGGTTCATCTGGCACGGCTACCTGCCGGGGATCGGCCCGGGGCAACGGTACGGCTACCGCGTCCACGGGCCGTACGACCCCGCGCGCGGGCTGCGGTGCAACCCGGCCAAGCTGCTGCTCGACCCGTACGCGATGGCCATCGAGGGTGGGGTGCGCTGGCACGAGGCGGCGTACGGCTACCGGTTCGGCCAGCCGGACACCAGGAACGACCTCGACTCCGCCCCCTACGTGCCGCGGTCGATCGTGATCAACCCGTTCTTCGGCTGGGGGCACGACCGGCCGCCCGCGACGCCGTACCACGACACCGTGATCTACGAGGCGCACGTGCGGGGGCTGACGATCTGCCACCCCAAGATCCCGAGGCACGTGCGCGGCACGTACGCGGCGCTGCACCACCCGGAGATCCTGGACCATCTGACCAAGCTGGGCGTGACGGCGCTGGAGCTGATGCCGGTGCACCAGTTCGTCACCGACCACGTGCTCGAGCAGCGCGGCCTGTCCAACTACTGGGGGTACAACTCGATCGGGTTCTTCGCGCCGCACAACCGTTACTCCAGCCAGGGGCAGCGCGGTGAGCAGGTGCTGGAGTTCAAGGCGATGGTGAAGGGCCTGCACGAGGCGGGCATCGAGGTCATCCTCGACGTGGTCTACAACCACACCGCCGAGGGCAACCACCTCGGTCCGACGCTGGGGTTCAAGGGCATCGACAACCCCGACTACTACCGGCTGGTCGAGAACGACAAGCGGTACTACGTCGACACCACCGGCACGGGCAACAGCCTGCTCATGCGCTCGCCGCACGTCCTTCAGATGATCATGGACTCGCTGCGCTACTGGGTCATCGAGATGCACGTCGACGGGTTCCGCTTCGACCTGGCCTCGACGCTGGCGCGGGAACTGCACGAGGTCGACCGGCTGAGCTCGTTCTTCGACCTGGTGCAGCAGGACCCGGTGTTGTCGCAGGTCAAGCTGATCGCCGAGCCGTGGGACGTGGGTCCGGGCGGCTACCAGGTGGGCAACTTCCCGTCGCGGTGGACGGAATGGAACGGCTGCTACCGCGACACGATCCGCGACCTGTGGCGCGGGCAGCCGGCCACGCTGCCGGAGTTCGGGTCGAGGTTCACCGGATCGAGCGACCTCTACCAGGACGACAGCCGCCGCCCCGCCGCCTCCATCAACTTCGTCACCTGCCACGACGGCTTCACCCTCCAGGACCTCGTCTCGTACAACGGCAAGCACAACGAGGCCAACAAGGAGGGCAACCGCGACGGCACCGACGACAACCGCTCATGGAACTGCGGCGCGGAGGGCCCGGCCGACGACGCCGTCGAGACGCTGCGCGAGCAGCAGAAACGCAACTTCCTCACCACGCTCTTCCTGTCCCAGGGCGTGCCGATGCTCTCGCACGGCGACGAGCTGGGCCGCACGCAGCAGGGCAACAACAACGGCTACTGCCAGGACAACGCGCTGACCTGGGTCGACTGGTCGGACATCAGGGAGAACTGGCTGCTGCTCGAGTTCACGCAGAGCCTGGCCGAGCTGCGCAAAAGACATCCCGTCTTCCGGCGCAGGAGGTTCTTCTACGGCAAGCCGGTGCGTGGCCTGAGCGACATCGCCTGGCTGACCCCGTCGGGGGAGGAGATGACCGACAGCGACTGGAACGTCGGATACGCGAAGTCGCTGGCCGTCTTCCTCAACGGCGACGCCATCACCGAGCCCGACCGTCGGGGGCGTCCGATCAGGGACGACTCGTTCCTGCTGCTGTTCAACGCGCACCACGACACGATCCAGTTCACGATCCCCAAGGACTACGGCGAGATGTGGCACACGGAGATAGACACGGCCATGCCCATCAACGTGGGCTCGCGGATGTGCCGGGCCGGCGAGGCGGTCGCGGTGCCGGGCCGCAGCGTACGGGTGTTGCGTCGTGTCTAGGCCCACGTCGACCTACCGGCTGCAGCTGACGCCCGACTTCGGGTTCGCCCAGGTGGCGGAGATCGCCGGCTACCTGCGCGACCTCGGCGTCAGCCACGTCTACCTGTCGCCGATCCTGCAGTCCACGCCCGAGTCGCGCCACGGCTACGACGTCACCGACCACTCCAGGATCAGGGACGAGTTCGGCGGGGCGACCGGCTTCAGGGAGATGGCCCTGCACCTGGCCGCGCATGACCTGGGCGTGGTCGTGGACATCGTGCCCAACCACATGAACACGGTGAACGCGCAGTTCTGGTCGGTGTTGAAGGACGGGCCGGCCTCGCCGTACGCGCGCTGGTTCGACATCGACTGGGTCGACGGCACGGTGGCGCTGCCCGTGCTGGGAGACGACGTCGAGCCCGTCGTCGACGGCGACGTGCTGCGCTACCACGAGCACGCCTACCCCTACCCGGGCCACTACCGGCTGGTCGGCTGGCGCGAGGGCCCCGGCTACCGGCGCTTCTTCGACGTCTCGTCGTTAATCGGACTGCGCGTCGAGGACCCGGCGGTCTTCTTCGCCACGCACGAGGTGATCTTCTGGTTGCTCGACGAGGGGCTGGTGGACGGCCTGCGGGTCGACCACCCCGACGGGCTGGCCGACCCGCGCGACTACCTCGAACGCCTGCGCAGGCGCGCGGCCAGCGCGTGGACGGTCGTCGAGAAGATCCTCATCGGACCCGAGCGGCTGCCGGACGACTGGGCCTGCGACGGCACCACCGGCTACGACGTGCTCAACCGCGTCAACGGCCTCTTCGTCGACCCGGCCGGCAGGGAGCCGCTCGTCCGGCTCTTCAGCGAGCGGACCGGGCAGCCCCCGGACTACCGGCCCGTGATGGCGCAGACCAAGCGGGAGGTGCTCGACCTGTTCCTCGGCTCCGAGGTGGACCGGTTGGCCAGGGCCACCGGCTGTGAGCCCGCCGCCGTGCGGGAGCTGCTCGCCGCGATGCCGGTCTACCGCGCGTACGTCGTGCCGGGGGAGGAGCCGCCGCCGGAGTCGGTCGAGACCGTCGAGCTGGCCGCCGAGGCGTGCTCTCCCGCCGTGCGCCCGCTCGTCCGCGAGGTCCTGTACGGCTCCGCCGAGGCGATCATCCGCTTCCAGCAGACCTGCGGCCCGGTCATGGCCAAGGGCGTCGAGGACACGGCGCTCTACCGGTGGTTCCCGCTGGCCTGCCTCAACGAGGTGGGTGGTGAGCCGGACGTGTTCGGCTTCCCGGTGGAGGACTTCCACGACTTCTGCGCCGAGCTGCGGCCGTACACGATGACCACCTTGTCGACGCACGACACGAAACGTTCGGAGGACGTGCGGGCCCGGTTGTCGGTGTTGTCGGAACTGCCGGACGAGTGGGCCGCCGCCGTGTCGGAGTGGTCGTCGGCGCTGAGCTTCGACCCGAGTCTCGACTATCTGGCCTGGCAGAACCTCATGGCGGCGTGGCCGATCTCGGCCGAGCGGTTCACGGACTACCTGCTGAAGGCCGCGCGCGAAGCGAAGACGGCTATTTCCTGGAAAAATCCGGATCCGTCCTATGAGCGCAAGTTGCGGGACTTCGCCGAGGCGGCCGTACGGCTGCCCGTGGGGGAGTTCACCGCGCGCATCGAGCCGTACGCGATGTCCAACTCCCTCGGGGCCAAGCTCGTCCAGCTCATGATGCCCGGCGTGCCGGACGTCTACCAAGGCAACGAGATCACCGACTTCTCGCTGGTCGACCCGGACAACCGGCGGCCGGTGTCCTTCCCGCCCAAGCCCGTGACCGCCTGGGACACGGCCAAGCAGCTCGTGACCACCCAGGCGCTGCGGCTGCGCCGGCGGCTCGGCGGCGCGGGGCCGTACCTGCCGCTGCGGGCGGAAGGGCGGGCGGCGGAGCACGTCATCGCCTTCGCCCGGGGCGGCGAGGACTCCGGCGAGCGGCCGCGCGCGGTCGCCGTCGCCACCCGGCTTCCCGTGCGTCTGGCCGCGACGGGCTGGGGCGCCACGACGCTCACGCTCCCCATGGGGACCTGGCGCGACCTGCTCACCGGTGTCCGGCACACCGGGCGCATGCCGCTCGCGCACCTGCTCGGTCAGTATCCGGTCGCACTCCTGGAGAGACATGATCTTTGAGGTCTGGGCGCCCAAGGCCACGGCAGTCGAGGTGGAGGTCATGGAGGGGCGCCGGGCGATGTCCCCCGGTGAGGGTGGCTGGTGGTCGGCCGACGTGCCCGAGGCGGGGCACGGGACGGCGTACGGCTTCGTGGTCGACGGCGGCGGACCCTACCCCGACCCCCGCTCCCGCCGTCAGCCCGAGGGGGTCTTCGGGCAGAGCGCCGTCTACGACCACGGCCGCTTCACCTGGTCCGACCACGACTGGAAAGGCCGCGACCTGCGCGGCGCGGTCATCTACGAACTGCACGTCGGCACGTTCACGCCGGAGGGCACGTTCGCGGCGGCCGCGGAGAAACTGGAGCACCTGGCCGAGCTCTGCGTCGACTTCGTGGAGCTCATGCCCGTCGCTCCCGTGCCGGGCGGGCGCAACTGGGGCTACGACGGGGTCGACCTGTACGCGGTCAACGAGACGTACGGAGGGCCCGACGGGCTCAAGACGTTCGTGGACGCCTGCCACCGGGCGGGCATCGGCGTCATCCTCGACGTCGTCTACAACCACCTCGGGCCGTCGGGGAACTTCCTGCGGCCCTTCGGCCCGTACTTCGCCGGTTTCGAGGGAAGCTACTGGGGTGAGGCGGTCAACCTGGACGGGCCCGGCTCCGACGAGGTGCGGCGCTACTTCATCGGCAACGCGCTGCAGTGGCTGCGCGACTTCCACATCGACGGGCTGCGGCTCGACGCCGTGCACGCGCTGCACGACAAGCGCGCCAAGCACCTGCTGGCCGAGCTGTCCGAGGAGGTGGACGCGCTGGCGTGCTCCGTCGGCAGGCCCCTGTTCCTGATCGCCGAGTCCGACCTCAACGACCCCCGCATGGTGCGCGCGCCGGAGGCCGGCGGGCTCGGCATGACCGCGCAGTGGGACGACGACGTCCATCACGCGCTGCACTGCGCGGTGAGCGGCGAGTCGCACGGCTACTACCAGGACTTCGCCCGGCTGCCCGCGCTGGCCAAGGTGCTGACCTCAGGCGTGCTGCACGACGGGACCTACTCGACCTTCCGCGGGCGCGCGCACGGGCGCTCGTACGCCGGCGTTCCCGGACACCGGCTGGTCGCCTGCCTGCAGAACCACGACCAGATCGGCAACCGGCCCCAGGGGGACCGGCTGCCGATCCCCGCGCTCAAGCTCGGCGCGGGCCTGCTGCTGACCTCGCCGTTCACGCCGATGTTGTTCATGGGCGAGGAATGGGGGGCGCGCTCGCCGTTCCTGTTCTTCTCCGACCACGTCGAGCCCCATCTGCGCGAGACCGAGGCGGAACGGCGCGAGCGGGAGTTCGTCGGGTTCTGGCCCGCGTGGGACGCGCCCGACCCTTCCGCGGAGGAGACGTTCCTCGCCTCGAAACTCGACTGGAGCGAGGTGAAGGAGGAGGCGCACTGGTCGCTGCTGTGCTGGTACCGCGACCTGATCGCGCTGCGCAAGGCCCTGCCGGAACTGTCGGACCCGCGCCTCGACCGGGTGCGCGTGGAGACGGACCCGCACGGAGCCTGGTTGATCATGTGGCGGGGCTCGCTGGCCGTACTGGTGAACTTCACTCCCGACTCGGTGACGCTGCCCCTGACGCCGGGAACGATCGTGCTGGCCTCGGACGAGCCGGTGACGGCCGATGGCGAGGGGGTACGGCTACCGGGCCAGTCCCTGCTGATCTGCCGCCCACCCGCCTACGTACGGACGCGATAAAAAGGGGACCCCGATGCGGCGGATCTGGACGCGCTTCTCCGCCTCCTGAGGGACCGCGCTCGGTTCGCCGTCCAGGCCAAGAGCCTTTTCCAGGGCTCGGGTGAAACCGAGGTGACTTCTTTTCCGTCGCCGATCCGGGTCGCGCCGGAACGATCCCGGCCCTACGCGAGCCGGATGACGACGGTGGCGTCAGCGGCATGAACGAACGCGTGGTGTGGGCTCTGCTTCGTTGACGTCGTGCCACCACCGGGTTTCGCGTGGACGTTCGCTGTCCTGTGGAGAACCCGTCGCCGTCCACAGAACGCCGCTCTACCCGCCCAAGGGTCTCCGGGCTCGTCGATCCTGAGTGCCTCACCGCTTCGACACTCGTCCCGATCCGTACGGAGGCCGCTCATGAAACTAACTTTTCCGTTGCCCCGCACCCTGACGTCCCGGTTCGTGGTGGCCATGGAGCACTTGACGTTCGACGCCGATACCTTCGTGCCCTGGCGGGTGGGCGACCCGCACAGAAAGGCCGCGATCAGCGCTGTGCGGCGCGGGGACCTGACCGTGACCCATCACCCGAGCCCATGGAGACCGACCGGCGCCACCCTCGGCGACGAGGAGAGACGGCTCCTGCGGCGGACGAAACACCATGTCGTCGTGTCCGCCACCGCGCCGCCGCACAGGCTTCCGGCCGGCGTGCAGGCGGCGAGAGCCGCGGCCAGAGCACTGGCCCGCGAGTGCGACGGGCTGCTGATCGATCCCATGACCGGCGCCGCCATCCTCACCTGCGGGCGGTGCCCCGGCGAGCCCGCGACCTTCCACCTCAACGACGACTGGCTGGCCTGGGACGTCCAGGTCCACGAAGCCGTCCCCGGCCCGCCGTGGGATCCGGCGGGGAAGGGCGACTGCTCCTGCCTCCGGGTGACCTCGCGGGGGCTGCGCCGGTTCGGTCTTCCTGAGATCACCCTCGACGGTGCCGCCTGCGCCCACAACCTGTGCGCAACCAACCTCCTGCGTACGGTGGCCCACTGCCTGGTCACCGACCATCTGGCCTACGTCACGACCCATCCGGGAGCCACCCGGCGCACGATCGGCGACTTCCTGCACATCCAGCCCGACAGCGGCCTCCCGTTCCGCGTCCGGCTGACCCCGTACGAAGCCGGTGCGGTGGGGCCCGGCGGCGTCCGGCGGCTGAAAGTAGGGCCCGCGCCCGGCACGGGCCGGATCACCTGCCTCAAGGTCGGGCCGCCCTCGGGCTTCACCGGCTCCACCAACGACTGGCTCTGCGCCACCCAGGGCACCTCCCACGCCTCCCTGGCCGACGCCCACCCACCCCCAGGTTCGGCCCTGGCCGCGTGACCGGTGGCCATTTCGGGTCTCGGCCTCGTCGCCTGACGGCCGGACCACCCTGACCCCCCAGGCCGCCACTACACACCTGCGTGCCGGGAGGTCCACGTCGGCCCTGGCCGTCCGGACACACGTCCTGGCTGACCGGCTCGCCTCGCGGGTGCCCCGTGGCCCGGCAGGTTGTGTGGGACGAAGCTGGTGGAGCGGGTCGTGGGCCGGCGCTGGAAGTGGGAGTGCCGGGTCGCTCCCGGAGCCGGTCAGCGGCTGAGGATCTGGCGCATGACCCGCTCCAGGGTGGCCGCCGGGTCCTCGACGGGACCGGGCGAGCGCCATGCCACATACCCGTCAGGCCGGACCAGTACGGCGCCGCCCCTGTTGACGCCGTACGCCTCGTGGAAGCGTCCCTCCACGTCCATGAGCTCGACGTCCACGAGGAGGCGCGTGAGCTGCACACCGAGCCGTTCCTTGACCTGGCGGCCCGTGTCCATCCAGGCCTGGCCCCCTTCCCTGGAGGCCAGGAGCGTGAAGCCGGAGCCGAACAGGTCGATGGTGGAGACGCGTCGCCCCTCCCAGTCGAGCACCACGTGCGGGGCCCGGCTGCCGGGGCGGCCGTGCGGCACGCGGGGATCCTCCAGGATCGAGCCGTCGTCGCCGGGTTCGTCGAGGATCGCGGTGGAGTGGTAACGGTGTCCGATGAGCCAGGCCGCGGAGTCCTGCAAGGGCTCCGGGTAGCCGTGGCGGGCTTCGGGAGGCATGCGTACGCCCAGGTTGGCGAGCTGGGCGTCGGCCGTCATGGCGCCGATGGGGCGGCGTTCGGCGTCGTACGTGTCGAGAAAGGCCGGACCCGCCTGGCCCGTGACGACCAGCCACAGCCGCCAGGCGAGGTCGCAGCCGTCCTGGAGCGCCGTGCTGCCGCCCTGCCCGCCGGTGGGCGGCATGGTGTGGGCGGAGTCGCCGGCGAGGAAGACCCGGCCGGCCCGATAGGTGTCGGCGAGCACGTGCGCCAGGGCGAACGTCGTCTTGTCCAGGATGCGCACGTCCAGGTCCGGACGGCCGGTCGCGATGCGCACCAGCTCGGCGCAGCGTTCGTCGGTGTAGCCGGCCGCGCTCTCGCCCTCGGCGTGGTTGACGCCCAGCACGTGGGCGCCCACTCCGGTGCCGGTCACGATGGCGCCGGTGAAGACGTCGTTCTGCAGATACCAGAGCGTGACCGTACGGTCCTCGACGAGCCCGGTCAGGTCGGCGTCGAACATGATCGAGCACATGGCGCCGAGCACGCCCTTGCCCGAGGTGGGGACGCCGAGCATCCGGCGCAGGGGGCTGCGGTAGCCGTCGGCGGCCACCACGTAGTCCGCCCGCACGACGCGCTCGCCGTCCTCGCCCCGGATCACCGCCGTCACGCCGTCGTCGTCCTGGTCGAGCGAGATCAGCTCGGTGGAGAAGCGCAGGTCGGCGCCGAGCGCCTCGGCCCTGCGCCGCAGCACCCGCTCGATCGCGGCCTGGGGAGCGGCCACGTTCGCCGCGGGGGTGATGCCGGTCAGGAAGGCGAGCTCCTCCTGCCCGTCCTCCATGACGAAGTGGGGGTCCGGATCGACGAGGCTCCTGGCGATGGCGATGCGCAGGTTGTCGCCGATGCCCGCCCAGATGTCGCTCAGCTCCTGCTCGATACCCGGCACGGGGCGGAGCAGCTCGATCGCCCGTGGCCCGACGCCGAACGCCTTGGGCTGGATGGAGGTGCCCGGGTGCCGTTCGACCAGGGTCACCGGCACTCCGCGCCAGGCCAGGAGCGTCGCCGCGCTCAGCCCCGCGTATCCGCCGCCGACCACGAGGATCGGCACCCGCTCTCGCTCCATTGCCCGCCACCTTCCGTAACACGTACTATCGCGTTGGCGAGCAACACGATATGTCGCGTCTATGACTAGGTCAAGATATATCTCGAAATGCGGGCTGGCCGGGCAGGACAGGCGGGGCCGGGCAGAGGCGGGTCGGGCGGGCCCATTCGGAGTTCGGCGCCATCCGGGTGTCAACGCTGTGCCGCCTGCTGCGCCTCTGGGATGCGGTCCTGGCCGCGGAGGGTTACCTCGGCCGCGGGGGCTACCTCAGCCGGGCGGTCGTTCCGCGCCGAGCAGGCGGAGCAGGCTGATGCGGAGCGCCTCGTCGGCCTCCTCGGTGGGCAGGCGCCCGGCGGTGCGTTCCTCGCTCGCGGCGTGGCTCAGCGTGATGGTGGCCGTGACCAGCCAGCCGACCGGGAGGCGGCGGTCGAATTCTCCCGTCCGCAGGCCGCGCTCGATGACGCGCCTGATCCGGGCGGCGACCGCCGTGTGCCGGGCCTGGTCCTCCCCTGGAGGAACGGACAGCGCGCTGAGCGCCTGTATCAGCACGGGATAGCGCCCGGTCGTCCTGGCGCCGGCGTCGATCAGCCGCAGCAGTGCGTCAGCCGCCGGCCCCGTGTCGAGGTCGGCGGCGTCCATCTCGGCCACGGTCTCCTCGGTGAGCTGGTCGAGCACCGCCGCCAGCAACCTCTGGCGCGAGGGGAAGTGGGCGTAGACGGTCTGGCGGGTGACGCCCGCGGCGGTGGCGATGGCGTCGACGCTGGCGTCGGGCTGCGCGTTGAGCAGCCGGATCGCCGCGTCCAGGATGAGTGCCCTGCTGCGCCGGGCGTCGGCACGGCGGGCGCGGGCCGGGGGTGAACTCAATTCTTACACCTTGCCAAAGTTGAGCACATATGCATATCTTACATGCTGTCAAAGTTACTACGGCCGACGGGGAGCCCACGTGCGTCCACTCAGCGACAGCGACCCCAAGGAGTTCATCGCCGGGTTCTTCACCTCCTTCTCCGAAGAGCTCCTGCGCGACGACGAGGATCCGGCGGCGATCGTGGACCGCTATCACACCAAGGACATCATCGAGATAGCCGACGGTCACCGGATGGACCGGGACAAACTCATTGCGCACACCCGCCCGGTGCGTAAGAACCGGCCCATCAGCCGTATGGAGGTGCACGAAGCAGTGGCGGACGGCGATCGGATCGCCGCGCGCTATACGTTGCACGTGCAGCAGCGTAAGAAGGAGTTCGCCATGGAGGTGTACTTCTTCGGGCAGTTCGCCGGCGACGGGCGGATGCGCAGGGCGCACATGCTCACCCGCACCGTCCCCGCCGCAGGGAAGGGCGACCAGGCGACCTCGGCGCTCGGCAAGCAGGAGGCGCCGGCGTGATCACCACCACCTACATCGTGCACGGCATGGCGTGTGGGCACTGCGCGGACGCCGTCACCGAGGAGCTCGACCGCGTCCCCGGCGTCACCGCCGTGGAGGTGCACGTCGAGGCGGACCGGGTCTCGGTGACCAGCGACCGGGAGCTGGACCTCGTGCATGTGCGCGCCGCCGTCGAGGAGGCGGGCTACGAGCTCACCGCCCAAGACACGTGAGGTGGCGATGTGCCAGTTGACGGGTGCTCCACGCCATCGTCCACCTCCCTCGTCGTCCAGTTCACACCATGCCCCAAGGGCATGCTCAAGCGGCGCCCGGACGTATCGCGTACGAGACCGCCGGTCGTGTAACGACGCCCCTTGACCGTGTCCCAAGGGCACGCTGTTGGGTCGGTGTCGAACAGCACGTTCACGCCCCACGTGAGCCTGCTCGGGCCCTCAGGCCGCATCTCCTGAGGACATCGCCTGAAACCATGGGAGAACGTACATGTCATACCGCAAGCCACCAGCCGTCGTCGCGGCTCCGGCACTGCTGATCGGCGCTTGCGCCGGCCAGTCAGGAGGCCGAACGGCCGGCCAGGCAGCCGGCCAGTCCAGCCAGTCCCGCCAGGTCTGTCAGCGGTCCGCCCCCTCCGGTCCCGGCCTGGACCGTTTCTACGGGCAGAAGCCGGCGTTCAAGCCGTGCGATGCGCCGAAGCCGACGCCGGACGCGCCGGCCGTCAAGGCCGAGTGCGCGCGGTCAAGGTGCCGCTCGACTACCGGAACCCAAAAGGCAGGCAGGCGGAGCTGGCACTGCTGCGCGTCCATGCGCGCGGTAAGGACCCGATCGGGTCGCTGAGGGTACGCGCGCTGGTGCTCGACGGGGCGTTCAATCCGCTGAAGGACACCTACGAGCGGCGCGTCGAGCAGGCCACCGGAATGCAGCGCTCGTTCGAGCGCATGGCCGCGTCATGCGCCACCAGCCAGGGCTGCCCGCTCGGCACCGAACCCGGCCGCGCCACCAAGGTCTTCCCAGGGCCTCGTCCGGCCGCTGATCGACAAGCCTGCGCGGACGTCCGGCGGGCGCGGGCTGACGTACGGACAGGCGGTCGAGGGGGTGATAGCCGCGATGTACAGCAAGGCGCTCTGGCCCGCCGCGATCGCCGGCATCGCCGAGCTGAGGGCCGGCAAGGGCGACACCCTGCTGAAGTTGCGCGACGCCTACCACGGGCGGAGCGCCGACGGCGCCTATCCCGACTCGATCGAGGCCACGCTGGCGATCAACTGTCTGGACGAGGATCGCCACACGCCGAAGGAGGAGACAGCGTTGAACCGGGCGTGAAACAAGGCGGCGCCGTTCTCCGACCCCGGTCGGCCGATCAAGGAGGCGCGCGATGGTTGTGAGTACTGGCCCGTCAAGCCGACGCTCGGCTACTCCGTACGCCACCGGCATCAAGGGCCTGCCCGACACGCTGACGATCTCCGTCACGGGCGACGCCGCGACGCCGCACGAGGGCGGCATCACCCTGGCCAGGACGCTCGGCGGCAGCCTGCTCACCGTCGAGGGCGAGCAGCACGGCGCCCTCATGGCCGGCAACGCCTGCGTCAACAGGACCGTGGCCGCCTACCTGATCGACTTGAAGTCCCCGTCCGAAGGGGCCCGGTGCAAGCTCTGAGCCATCGATGCCCTCCCAATTCCGGCGCGCGGGGGATGGCGTAGCGGAAGCCGACGTCCGCGTTCGTCCGGCCGCTCCGGTGACATCAGGAGAGGTGGCGTTCCAGAGCCTCCAGCTTGGAGGTCATGCCGTCCGTGACACCTTCGCGGAGGTCGGCCTTCAGCACCAGGCTCACGCGGGGCGCGACCTCCGCCACCGCGTCCACCGCGCGCTTGACGACGTCCATCACCTCGTCCCACTCGCCCTCGATCGTGGTGAACATCGCGTCGGTGCGGTTGGGCAGCCCGCTGGAGCGCACCACCTGGACGGCGCGGGCGACGGGCTCGGCCACCCCTTCACCGACGCCCAGCGGGGTGATGGAGAATGCGACGATCACTGTGTGCCTCCTGCGATGGACGACCGATTCGCGCAGGAGCCGCTCCCGCTGCTCCGCGCCATGCCGGGCCCTCGATCGTATCGGCGGCGGCTATGCGAAGAGCCACGACGCCGTCGAACGCCGTGGCCGCCGCTGACCAGTCCGGCAAACGTCACCCGTGGTCGTGCTCGTCTTCCTCTTCCTCGTCCTCGCTGGGGCCTTCGGACGGCTCCACGCCCAGCACGGCCTCGCGCGGCTCGATCTCGGTGATGTGGTCGACGAGCTGCAGCACGTGGTCGGGCTCGATCAGCCACTGCAGCGCGGAGGCGCCGGAGTCGTCGGCGGAGACGAGCTCGGCCTGCTCGGTGCGCTCTTCCTCGGAAAGGTCGGCGTCGGGATGCCGGATCTCGGCCAGCGCCGCCGCCTGCAATGCGTCCACGTCGAGCACCTCGACGGTCAGCTCGACCGTCAGACGCAGGAACTTCGGTTCATCAGTCATGGCGACGATGTTAGGGGAGCTTCCACTCCACAGGCGCCGCACCTTGCTGAACCAGCGACTCGTTGGCGCGGCTGAACGGCCGCGAGCCGAAGAAACCGCTGCGGGCCGACAGCGGCGAGGGGTGGGCGGACTCGACGCGCGGCACGTCGCCGAGCATGGGCGCCAGGTTGCGCGCGTCGCGCCCCCACAGGATGGCGACCAACGGTTTGTCGCGCGCGACGAGGGCGCGGATGGCCTGCTCGGTGACCTGCTCCCAGCCCTTGCCCCGGTGGGAGGCGGGTTTGCCGGGCATCACGGTCAGCACCCTGTTGAGCAGCAGCACGCCCTGCTCGGCCCACGGCGTGAGATCGCCGTTGGCCGGGCGGGGCAGGCCGAGGTCGCTCTCCATCTCCTTGTAGATGTTGACCAGGCTGCCCGGCAGCGGCCGCACGTCGGGCGCGACGGAGAACGACAAACCGACGGGGTGGCCGGGCGTGGGGTAGGGGTCCTGGCCGACGATCAGCACCTTGACGTCGTCGAAGGGCTGGTTGAAGGCCCGCAGCACGTGCCCGCCGGCAGGTAGGTACTGTCTGCCCTCGGCGATTTCCCTGCGCAGGAACTCGCCCATCTGGGAGATCTGCGCGGCGACGGGCTCAAGCGCCCGCGCCCATCCGGCCTCGACGACTTCATGAAGGGGACGACCAGCCATGGCCGTGAAGCTTAGCCATGTCTGGTACGGCTTGCGGGCGAAACGCGGTCGCCCGCCGTACCGGAATGATCACATTGGTACGGCGGGCGCCCGCGAGGTCACTTGACCGAGCCGGCCATCATGCCCTGGACGAAGTACCGCTGGAACGCGAAGAACAGCACCAGCGGGATGATCAGCGACAGGAACGCGCCGGACGACAGGATGTCGACGTTCGACCCGAACTGCCGCATCTGGGACTGCAGATATTTCGTCATCGGCTGGTTGCCGGTGTCGGCGAAGACCAGCGCGATGAGCATGTCGTTCCACACCCAGAGGAACTGGAAGATGCCCAGCGAGGCGATGGCGGGCTTGCCCAGCGGGAACACCACCGACGCGAAGATCTTCCACTCCGACGCGCCGTCCATCCGGGCCGCCTCCAGCAGCGAGCTCGGGATGCCGACGAAGAAGTTGCGCAGCAGGAAGATCGCGAATGGCAGCCCGAACGCCACGTGGAACAGCACCACGCCGGCGATCGAGCCGAACATCTGGGCGGCGCCGTAGAGGGAGGCGACGGGGATCAGCGCGATCTGGATCGGCACGATCAGCAGGCCCACCACGATGAGGAACGAGGTGTCGCGGCCGGGGAAGTCCATCCACGCGAACGCGTACGCCGCCATCGCCGCGATGCCGATCACCAGGACCGTGGTCGGCACGGTGATCAGCACGGTGTTCCAGAAGGACGCCGTGAAGCCGCTGCCCAGCAGGTTGGCGTAGTTGGCGATGGTCAGCTCGGCCGGCTTGGTGAAGATGGTCCACCAGCCTTCGGCGCTGTTGACCTGCGACGTACGCATGGAGACGACGAGCAGGCCCAGCGTCGGCACCAGCCAGAAGAGGCCGAGCAGCACCATCACGACCTGAACCGCCCCGCCGCCGAGGCGGTCGACGAGCTTTCCCGCGAGGCTCCTGCGCGGCGCTCCCGCCCGCGTCTCGGTCGGCGCCGTGACCGTCGCCGTGGTCATGTGCCCCTCCCTGTCGTTGGGCTCGCTCACGTGTCTTCCCTCCTGAACCGGCGGATGTTCATGATCATGAAGGGAAGGACCAGGATGAGCAGGAAGATGGCCAGCGCGCTGCCCAGGCCCTGGTTGTTGCCGCCGCCGAACGACACGCGCCACATCTCCAGCGCGACCACGTTCGCCTGTGGCTGGACCGAGGCCGGCGCGATGATGAAGACCAGGTCGAACACCTTCAGCGTATTGATGATCATCGTCACGAAGACGACGAGCAGCACCGGCGATAGCAGCGGCACCGTGATCTTGCGGAACACCTGCCACTCGCTCGCGCCGTCGATGCGGGCCGCCTCCAGCGCGTCACGCGGGATCGCCGCGAGCCCGGCCGCGATCAGCACCATGGCGAAGCCGGCCCACACCCAGACGAACGCGCCGATGATCGCCGGGGTGATGAGCGTGGGGCCGAGCCAGCTCAGACCGCCGTAGGCGGCCTCGAAGTTCGAGGCGGGCAGCCGTACGACGTAGGAGCCGGCGGGCAGCCCCTCGAAGGCGAAGGAGCCGTCCTCGGCCGTCGTCGCGGTCGCGGCGACCTGGCCGTCGCGCACCGCCTCGACGGTCATGCCGGGCAGGCCCTTCTCGGCGCCGTCTACCGCGTTGTTCGTGCCCCCGCCTCCGGGGGTGAAGTCGAACCACACGGTGCCCTGGAGCCCGTCGCCGCCCGTGGGCGTCCTGGCGGGCTGGGCGTCGCCCGGCATCACCTCCGGCTTGACGCCGACGATCGGCACCAGCACCGGCTGACCCGCCTGGGCGGGCTGCTTGGTGACGACCGCGCCGCCCTGCTCGGCGACAGGGGACTCCTCGCCCCCGCGCGGGCGGGCCTCCGGATAGCCCTGCGAGGAGGAGAACGTGTCGTGCACCGTGGTGAGCACGGCGTTGGCCAGGCCCTTGTCGGGGCTCTCCTCGTAGACGAGCCGGAAGATCACGCCGGCCGCCATCAGTGAGACGGCCATCGGCATGAACACGATCAGCTTGAACGCCGTCGCCCACCTGATCCGCTCGGTCAGGACCGCGAAGATCAGGCCGATCGTGGTCACCACGATGGGCGCGACCACCACCCAGATCAGGTTGTTGCGGATGGTGGTGAGGGTGCCGGCGTCGTGGAAGATCGTGGTGTAGTTGCCCAGTCCCACGAACCCGCTGCCCGTCGCGTCGAACAGGCTCCGGAAGAGGGAGTAGGCGATCGGATAGATCACCCAGATGCCCAGCAGCAGCGCCGCCGGGAGGAGGAAGGCGATGGCGACCGCCGGCGAGGGGCCGAGGCGTCGTTTGCGTTGGGGGGTTTCAGCCGGTCCGGTGGAGGGCCCGCCCGCGGTGTCCGCGGGCGGGCCCTGCGGGCCGTCCAACCGTTCGGTCACGGCCTTACCTCTTTACTTCCAGGCCTTCTTGGCCTCGGCTTCGAGCGCCTCCTGGGCGCCCTTGACGTCGCTGGGCTTGCGCAGGAAGTCCTGCAGCACCTTCCACTCGCCCTTGCCGTCGGTGCCGCCGAACGCGCTGGGGGCCAGGTCGGACATGTCGTAGCGGACGGCGTCGCCGGCCGAGACGATCGTCTGGCCGAGCTGCTTGGTCAGCTCGTCGGGGTAGTTGTCGGGGGAGACGTTCTTGTTGGGCGACAGGTAGCCCGGCAGCTTGGCCCAGACCTCGCCGCCCTCCTTGGACGCAAGGAACTGCAGGAGCGCCATGGCGCCGGGGGAGTCCTTCATGGCCACCGCGATGTCGCCGCCGAGCACGACCGGGGCGGTGTCACCGACCTTGGGGAACGGGAAGTATTTCGCGTCCTCGCCGACCTTGGCGCCCGCCTGGTCTGCCTCGACGGCCACGAAGTCGGCCTCGATGACCATGGCGGCCTTCTTGGTGCCGTAGACCTTGCTCACGCAGGAGGGGAAGTCGGTCTGCATGGTGCCGGAGACGCCGTCGACCAGGAACTCCTCCTTGCTCACGATCTGCTGGATCTTCTCCAGCGCGGTGGCCACGGTGGGGTCGGTCCAGGGGATCTCGTGCTTGGAGAGCTTGTCGTAGTTCTCCGGGCCCGCGGTGGAGAGGTAGACGTTCTCGAACAGGTCGGTCAGCGTCCAGCCGGAGGCGCCGCAGAAGGAGAACGGCGGCGTGCCGGAGTCGGCGACGGTCTGCGATGCCTTGACCAGCTCGTCCCAGTTGGTCGGCGCCTGCACACCCGCGTCCTCGAACGCCTGCGAGCGGTACCAGACCAGCGACTTGTGCGCCGCCTTGATCAGCACGCCGTAGACCTGGTCGTCGGCGGAGCCGAGCTCCTTCCAGTAGGGGGTGTAGTTGGTGTCGATCTCCTTGATGACGGCGTCGTTCAGCGGCTTGAGCGCGTCCTGGTCGGCGTACTGCTGGACGAGGCCGGGCTGCGGCAGGATCGCCACGTCGGGCGGGTTGCCGCCCTGGATGCGCGGGCCGAGGTAGGCGCCGGTGTCCTCGCCGGTGGAGGCGTAGGTGACCTTGGCGCCCGTCTTGTCGGTGAAGGCCTTGAGCACCTGCTCGAAGTTCTTCTGCTCGGCGCCGGTCCACTTGGCGGCGACCTCGAGGGTCACGCCTTCGAGCGTCTTGTCGCCGCCGGCCGGCGCGGACCCCGAGGCGGTGGGCTCCGTCGTCGTCGGCGCGTTGCCGCAGGCGGCGACCGCTACCGCCAGCCCGGCCAGGATCGCTGCTGCTCTGCTTCTTCGCATGGCTGCCTCACTGGGTTTTGATGATCTCTTCGAGCTCGGACTTCATGGAGGCCGCGACGTCGTCGGCGGACTCGGTGTCGGGGTTGCCGAGCGCCTTGGCGACCGAACTGGCGATCACCAGGCTCAGCTGGTTGTAGTTGGCACTGACCGGCCGGGTCTTGGCGGCGAGGATGCTCTCCTTGAGCACGGGCAGGTAGGGGAAGCGCTTGATCAGTGCGGGGTCGTCGTAGAGCTCGGTCCACACGGGCGGGAACGAACCCTCGGTGAGCACCCGGCGTTCGTTCTCCAGGCTCGTGAAATAGCGGATGAACTGCTGCGCGGTGTGCTGGTGCCTGGAGAAGGCGCTGACGGCCAGGTTGGCGCCGCCCAGCGTGCTCGACCCCGGCCCGTCGAGCCCCGGCAGCCTGGTGACCGCGACCTTGTCGCCCAACCTGGCCTTCGCCGGGCCGTACGCATGCGGCCAGTTGCGGGCGAAGGCCAGCCTGCCCTCCTGGAAGGCCAGGCGCGACTCCTCCTCCTTGTAGCTCAGTGACTCCTCGGGGATCCAGCCCTCGCGCAGCCCTTGGAGCAGGAAGCCGAGCGCGGTCGCGCCCTGGGCGGGGTCGAGGGTCACCTCTTTGCCGTCGCGGCTGACGATCTGGCCGCCGGCCGACTGGACGGCCTCGGAGAAGTTGACCGTGAGCCCTTCGTACGCCAGGAACTGCCCGGCATAGCCGTCTATGTCATGTTTTTTCGTGATCTCTCGTGCTTGGTCGCGCAGCTCGGCCCACGTCTTCGGCGGCTTGCCGACCAGGTCGGTCCGGTAGTACAGCAGCCCCGCGTTGCTCGTGTAGGGGACGGCCCAGAGTTTGCCCTTGTAGACGGCCGTCTCCACGACCGGCGGCAGGAACCTGTCGAGCGGGAACAACCCGCGCTCCAGGGGGATGATCCAGCCGTTCTCCGCGAATTCGGCGGTCCACACCACGTCGAGCCCCAGCACGTCGTAACGGCTGCTCTGGGCCTGGAGGTTGGCCACCATCTGGGCGCGTTGCTCGTCGGCGGCCTCGGGCAGCTCCAGCAGCGTCACCTTCTCGGCCGGGTGGGCCTGGTTCCAGCGGTCCAGCAGCGGTTGCAGGTAGGCCGTGGTGTCGCGTCCGGTGGCGAACGTGATGGGCCCGGTGCCGCCCGTCCCCGTCGTGCCGCCGCCCTGGTCGCCCGCCGCCGCGCATCCGGCCGTGAGGGCCACGGCCAGCAGGAGCGCGAGCGGACGATGCACTCTGTTTCCTCCGTGTGTTCAGAGGGTTTACATTCATGTTAGGTAGATGCATTCATGTTATGCACAGCGGTAATCTGTAGGTCAACGGATATCTTCGTAACGCATGCGTAACACAGCGGGGAGGTGGGGCGGTGCGGCTGCACCTGCTGGCGCTCCTGGCCAAAGAGCCGGCTCACGGCTACGAGCTCAAGCAAGCTCTGGAGCAGACCTTCGGCAGCGCCTATCCCTCCCCCAACATCGGCCAGATATACGTGACGCTCGGCAGGCTGGAGAAGGACGGCCTGGTCAGGGCGGTGGGAGTCGAGCAGTCCAACCGGCCCAACAAGAAGGTCTACTACCTGACGGCCAAGGGCCGCGAGCACCTCACCACCTGGGTCGACGAGCCCACCGAGGGCCCCCGCGTGCGCGACGAGTTCTTCATGAAGCTCGTCCTGGCCCCGCTGACCGGCATCGCCGACCGCATGGCGCTGATCAACAGGCAGCGCCGCCACTACCTGTCGCTCATGAGCGACCTCAACGACCTCCTTGACCGCACCTCACCGACCGACCGGGTGGCGATACTCCTCATCGAGGGCGCCATGCTGCACCTCCAGGCGGATCTTGACTGGCTGGAACGTTGCCAGGAGGATCTGGCATGAGCGCCGTGCTGAAAACGGTCAATCTGGTCAAAATCTACCAGGATGGTGCCATCCCCGTGCCCGCGGTGCGTGGGGTGGATCTCCAGGTCGAGCCGGGTGAGTTCGTCGCGATCATGGGTCCGTCCGGCTCGGGCAAGTCCACGCTCGTCCACATGCTCGGCGGACTCGACGCGAGGACGAGCGGCGAGATCTGGCTCGACGGGAAACGTGTCGACACCCTCTCCGAGAGCGCGTGGGCGCTGCTACGGCGCAAGAAGGTCGGATTCGTCTTCCAGTTCTTCAACCTTGTCGCCAACATGACCGTCGGCGACAACGTCGAGCTGCCCGCCCTGCTGGCCGGGGTCGCGCCCAAGGTGGCCCGCGAGCGCAGGGAGAGCCTGCTCGGCGCGCTCGACCTGACCGACAGGGCCGACGCCGCCCCCGCCCAGCTCTCCGGCGGCGAGCAGCAGCGGGTCGCGCTGGCCAGGGCGCTGGCCAACGAGCCCAGCCTGCTGCTGGCCGACGAGCCCACGGGCAACCTCGACAGCCGCAACACGCGCGACGTGCTCCGCCTGCTCGGCGAGGTGCACAAGAAGGGCCAGACCATCGTCATGGTCACCCACGACGCCCGCGTGGCCGCCCTGGCCGACCGGGTGGTCTCACTGTTCGACGGGGAGATCGCCGACGACGGCCGCATCGCCCGCAGACGTACGCGCACGGCCGGTGAAGTGATCGACCTGCGGTGAGCGAACAGTGCGCGACGACGACGCGACCGGCGGTCGGCCGGTGAGCACCGCGCTGGCGGGCAGTCGGTGGATCAGGGCCGACCTGCGGGCCAGGAAGGCCCAGGCGGTGCTGACGGTGCTGGCCGTGGCCGGCATCGTGGCCGCGCTGATCACCGCGGCCACCCTGCTGGAGGACGGCACCAACCCGTGGCGGAGCCTGTCGGCCCAGACCGACGGCGCCCACGTGTGGTTCTACACCGGCGACAGCCCCGAGGTCGCCCTGGGGGGCATCGACGGCGTGACGCGGATCGCGGGCCCGTACCGCTCGGCGCCCGTGACCGTGGCCCAGGACGGCAAGCGGGAGCCCGCCGCGTTGCGCGCGATGCCGGAGACGCCGGCGCGGGTGGCGCACCCGCTGGTGGCCGACGGCGACTGGCTCGACCCCGCCCAGCCGGACGGCGTGGTCGTCGAGCGGTCGTTCGCGTCCTCGCTGCGGCTCGGGGTCGGGGCGCCCTTGACGATCATCGCGCTGAGCGGCGAGCGCCACACCCTGTACGTACGCGGCATCGCCGACACCGCCGAGCACGGCTTCTACCCCGAGTGGACGCCGGGCCTGGCCTACGTACTGCCCGTCACGCTCGACCGGATCGAGCCCATGCTGGGCCGCAGCGAGTGGGTGACCGGGCTGCGCCTGGCCGACCCCGAGGCCGCCCAGGTCGTCTCCCAGCGTGTGGTCGTCATGCTGGAGGAGCGGCTCCAGCGTGTCTACACCTGGCGGGAGGTGAGGGGCGCCATGGAGCTGGACAACCGGCTGCTCGGCACGCTGCTCGCGCTGTTCGGGGTGGTCGGGCTGGTGGCGGCGGCGCTCGCGCTGGCCAACGCGGCGGGTGGCCGGGTGCTCGGCCAGCTGCGCGACCTGGCCACGCTCAAGTCGATGGGCTTCACCAGGGGCCAGGTCACGCTGCTGCTGGTGGTCGAGCACGGCGCGCTCGGCCTGCTCGGGGTCGCGCTCGGCGCGGTGGCGGGCTGGGGGGTGATGGCCGTGATGCTCGGCCCGACCTCCGTGGCGCCGATGCCGGTGCTGGCCATCGTCGCGGGCACCGCGCTGGTGGTGCTGGCCGCGGTGGGGCTGCCCGCGTGGCGCGGCGGCCGCACGCCGCCGATCCCCGCGGCGCCCGCCTCGCCGCCGCGCGGCCACCTGTCGCGGCTGGCCAGGATGGCTCTCCTCGTACGCCTCCCACCGGCCCTCGTCCTCGGCACCAGGGACGCGTTCACGAGGCGGGTGCCGGCGTTCCTGACGGCGTTCGGGCTGGCCGTGCCGATGATGATGATCACGATCGGCCTCGGCGTGTGGGCCACGCTCGACAACTTCCTCAGCCATCCCGAGCAGGTCGGCCAGCACGCCGGCCTGTACGTCAGGCCGGGCAAGCTGGAGGCGTCGGAGGCCAGGCGCATCGCCGGGCGTGACAGGGACGTGGCCGCGGTCTATCCGGGCACCGACGTCAACGCCCTGGCGCCGGGGGAGGCGCGTTCGGTGCGGGTGCGGGCCATCGGCAGCTCGACGCAGCCCTACCCGTTCCCCGTGGTGGAGGGCCGCAGCTATGCCCGCCAGGGCGAGGCCGTCGCCGGGCAGGGCCTGCTCGACCTGCTCGGCATCAAGATCGGCGACCGGGTGCGGCTGACGGTGGGCGGCTCGCCGCTGATCGTCAGGATCGTCGGCAGGACCGTCGAGCCGGACCAGGACGGCGTGGTGCTGTCGGTGGGGCTGGACAGCCTGGCCGCCAAGGACTCCGTACCGCCGGAATACTACGCACTCGCGCTCAAACCAGGCACCGACCGGGCGGAGGTGCGGGGGCGGCTGCTGGCGGAGTCGGCCGAGGGCCTGGACGTGCAGGCCGTGGTCAACCCGGCGGACCGCCTGTCGATCATCAGGGTCGTGATCGTGGCCCTGATCGCCGTGCTGGCCCTGATCGGCCTGGCCAACCTGCTCACCGCGAGCGCGCTGGGCCTGCGTGACCATGCCTTGGACCTGGCCGTGCTGAAGGCCATGGGCCTGACGCCGCGGCAGGTCATGGCCACGCTCGTGACGGGCACCGGGCTGCTGGTGGTGCTCGGCGTCGGCGCGGGCGCCGCCGTCGGCGCCTCCGTCGTGACCTGGCTGATCGACCTGCAGGGTCACACCAGCGGCGTGGGCGCCGGCATCGGCCGGCCGCCCTCGCCGCTGACGCTGGCCGTGGCCGTGCTGATCGCCGTGGGCACGGCCCTGGCGGTGGCGCTGATCCCCGCCCGCCGCGCGGCCCGTGCCCAGGTGCCGGTCACCGCGCGCTGACGGGTTCGCTCACCGAGCCCGCCCGCGCCGACTCCTCCCGCTTCAGCGCGAACCAGTAGAACCCGTGGCCCGGCAGCGTGAGCAGGTAGGGCAGCTCGCCGATCGGCGGGAATCGCACCCCGCCGCGCGCCTCGACGGGGACCATGCCCTCGAAGCGGCGCAGGTCGAGCTCGACCGGCTGCGGGAACTTCGACAGGTTGTTGACGCACAACATCGCGTCGTCGCGGTCCTCGCGCACGTAGGTGAGCACGGACGGGTTCGAGGACCACATCTCGGTGTACGCCCCGACCCCGAACACCGGGTGCCTGCGCCTGATCTCCAGCATCTTGCGGGTGAAGTGCAGCAGTGAGCCCTCATGGCGCTGCTGGGCCTCCACGTTGACCGCCTGGAAGCCGTAGATCGGGTCCATGACCGCGGGCAGGTAGAGGCGTCCTGGGTCGGCGTTGGAGAACCCGGCGTTGCGGTCGGGGCTCCACTGCATCGGCGTACGGACCGAGTCGCGGTCCTCCAGCCAGATGTTGTCGCCCATGCCGATCTCGTCGCCGTAATAGATGACCGGCGAGCCCGGCAGGCTGAGCAGCAGCGCCGTGAACAGTTCGATGCGGTCCCTGTCGTTGTCGAGCAGCGGGGCGAGGCGGCGCCGGATGCCGAGGTAGGCCCGCATGCGCGGGTCCTTGGCATATTCCTTGTGCATGTAGTCGCGTTCTTCCTCGGTCACCGTCTCGAGCGTGAGCTCGTCGTGGTTGCGCAGGAAGATGCCCCACTGGGCGGACTCGGGAAGCTTCGGCGTGAGCGACATGATCTCGGAGATCGGCTCGCGGGTCTCCTTCTTCACCGCCATGTAGATGCGCGGCATCAGCGGGAAGTGGAAGGCCATGTGGCACTCGTCGCCGCCGGTGGTCGGGTCGCCGAAGTATTCGACGACGTCCTCGGGCCAGCCGTTGGCCTCGGCCAGGAGCACCCGGTCGGGGTAGAGCCGGTCGATCTCCGCGCGGATCTTCTTCAGGTAGGCGTGCGTCTCCGGCAGCCCGGCGCACGCCGTGCCCTCGCGCTCGAACAGGTAGGGCACCGCGTCCAGCCGGAACCCGTCGATGCCCAGGTCGAGCCAGAACCGCAGGACCTCCAGCATCGCCTCCTGCACCGCCGGGTTGTCATAGTTCAGGTCCGGCTGGTGGTGGAAGAAGCGGTGCCAGTAGTACTGCTTGCGCACCGGGTCGTAGGTCCAGTTGGACTCCTCGGCGCCGACGAAGATGATCGGCGCGTCGGGATAGGCGCCGGGGTGGTCGGACCACACGTAGAAGTCGCCGTACGGACCTTCGGGGTCGTGCCGGGAGGCCTGGAACCAGGGGTGCCGATCGCTCGTGTGGTTCATCACCAGGTCGGTGATGATCCGCAGGCCGCGCTCGTGGGCCCGCTCGATCAGCTGGACGAAATCGCCCAGATCCCCGAAGTCCGGGAGGATCTTCATATAATCCGAAATATCGTAACCGCCGTCGCGCAGCGGCGACTCGTACAGCGGCAGCAGCCACAGACAGTCCACGCCCAGCCACTCGAGATAGCCCAGCTTCTCGATGAGACCGCGCAGGTCGCCGGTGCCGTCGCCGTTGGAGTCCTTGAACCCCCGGACGAGGACCTCGTAGAACACCGCCCGCTTGTACCAGGCTGGATCCTCCGAGACGAACGCCTCGGAGATCGGCTCCGGTGTTGGGGATGCGTTGATCATATGTCGCTCACAGGAAGAGATGTGGGCAGGACGAAGTCACCGGTTGCCCCGGCGTTCTTATCTGGTGACCGCGCCGCCTGGAGTCGTCATCCCTGCGAACTCCATGCCCATGAACGAGACCGGATTTGTGATCTGGTGCCCGTTTGTGCGGCGCTTACGGGCCGAACACTACCAGCCCGTTGGCTTTCCGGAACCCGCTTCTGCTGTGCCGGGTTCATACCCGAGAGATCCGTATGTAATCACCCTGTTACCCAGAGTTCACTAAAAAGGTGGTGCGACGTCCGAGAGGTCGTTTTCGAAGTCGCTCAGCCAGAGCCCGAAAAGCACCAATCCGCGCACCCAAAAGCGATCGTTCCACCCGTTGAACCTGGTCAGCGCGTCAGGGCCGCCCGCGATCACCTCGTGCAGCTCATCCGACAGCAGACCGGGGACCCGGTTCACCAGAGTCTCCAGCATCCCGTGCGAATAATTTCGGGCAGGAGCGGCCGTCGACCGCAGCGGCACCCGCCGCAGCGGCTGCTTGACGACGTTGGTCGAGGGCAGCGCGGCCACCCGCGGATTGGCTGCGTGGAGCACCTCGCGGTAGAAGCGGCCCTTGTCCTTGCGGGCCACGCCGACCGACAGCGCCGCGTCGAAGAAGCGGGGATGGATGAACGGCGCCGCGAACGACGCCTCGGGCCCCACCAGGTTGACCGCCGAGCGCGCGATGCCCCGCACGGTCCTGGTGTGCAGCACCGACAGCGGCAACTCGGCCCGGTGCCCGTGGAGCATGGACGTGGCCGCCACGAACTGCTCGCGTACGGTCTCTTCCATCCACTCCGCCGCCGACTTGGACAGGAACGGCTGCGAGGGAGCGCCCAGCGACAACGACCTCAGCACGGCGGCCGAGCGCTCGGCCTGGGTCCTCGCCTCCAAAGCGGCCCCGCTGACCATGAAGTTCTTCAGCAGCGGCCCGCCCGCCAGGCCGTCGATCAGGATGCGGCCCGAGCGGTGCACCTCCTTGGCGAAGGGGGCGTACCAGGCGTGGTGGGGCGTCAGGTATTCCAGCCTGCGGGCCACGTCGACCGTGTCGGCCGGGTAGTCGGCGGCGTCCTGCGTGATCACCCGGTGCGGGATGCCCAGCTCCCTGGTGATCGATCGGGCGAACGCGATGTCGGTGTCGGTGCCGTCGTCGGGGCTGGTCGTCCACGACTCGACGTCGGCACCGCGGGCCTTGGCCACGCTCGCCAGCAGGCGCGAGTCGTAGCCGCCGCTGACCGGCACGAGCAGCGGGCGCCCTTCGTAGCCGGCGTAGACCTCGTGCAGCAGCTCGACGATCTCCCGCGGGCTGATCCACGCTTCGTACGGCTCGGTGCGCAACCAGCGCGGCAGCCGGCGCTCCACCATCGGCCGGTCGTGCTCGAACACCAGCGCGCTCGACCCGGGCAGGCGCTTGACCTCGGTGTACGGGGTCGCCTCGCCCATCGGGAACGTCACCTGGATGATCGAGGCCCACGCCGCCCAGTCGATCGCGATCGGCACCAGGTTGAGCAGCGGCTGGATCAGGGACGAGAAGTAGACCGCGTCGCCGTGGCGCACGTAGTAGACGTCGACCAGGCCCAGCGCCCCCGTGTGCAGCGTCACCCGCCGGCCGTCGCCGATCAGGCCCGGTGTCTCGTACGTCTCCGCGACCGTCATCCAGTCGTCGGGAGCCGCGGGCCTGCGCTCACCCCAGGAGAACGCGAACGACCCCTGGGACCGGTGGTAGGGCGGCAGCGGCGTGGAGCTGAACAGCGCGGCCTCGGCCGTCTGGAGCGCCGGCCGGACCTTGGGGCCCGCGGCGGTCAGTTTGCCGAGCATGGCGGTGTCGATCCGGCCGAGAGCGCCGCATACGTAGGGCCGCACGTTGAACTGCACCGGATCTCATCCCTTCGAGACGCTTCCTGCAGAAGAGTATCCTTTGCCGGGCCGAGAGAGCGGAGGGCCGGTTTTTGTCTACTGAGCTGGAGAGCACGCGGAGGGCGCTGCGGGACGCCGTGGCACAGGCCGAGCGCGCCGCCGAGCTGGCGAGGCTGCTGGACGCCGCCCAGTCCAAGCTGGCGGCGGCCGAACAGAGCACCGAGGAGGCCAGGGTGCTGGCCGAGCAGCTGAGCGAGGCCGAGCAACGGCTGGAGGCCGAGCAGGCGGCGGCCGACAAGCTCCGCAGGGAGCTGGCCGAGCAGCGCTTCCAGGCCGAGGTGGCCAACTGGAAACTGTCCTCGATCAAGGTCGCGCGCTGGAACCGGCTCGGCGACGCCATAAAGAGCGGCAAGAGCAACCCCGTGCGCCTGGCCAAGGGCCTCAGAGGCGCCGCCAAGCCGGTCAAGCGGCCGACCGCGCCCAAGCGCAGGCCCGTCGCCGGCGCGGGCAAGGCCAAGGACGAGCGCCCGGGGGCGGCGTTCCAGGCCACCAGCACCACCAGGACGCTCAACGGCGCCTCCTTCAAACTCAAGCCGTTCCGCGTGCCGACCGGCCCCAACACGCGGCCCCACCTGACGGCCGCGGTCATCGCCGACCCCCACGCCGAGGCGCTGCTGCGCTACGAGTGGCGGCAGACGACGGGCTTCACACCGCGCGACTTCGCCAGGCTGCTCCCGCTGGAGGTGCCCCACCTGCTCGTGGTCGAGTCGGTCACGCAGGGCCCGTGGGCTGAGGAGATCACCGGCGAGCCGGGCGACGGGCTCAGGGCGCTGCTGGCCTGGTGCGCCGAGCGCGGCATCCGCACGGTCTTCTGGCACACCGGGGGCGACGTGGCCGCCTACGCCGCGGCGGCCGAGCTGTTCGAGCACCGCTTCACGACCGACCTGACCGTGGCCTGGCCGCGGCTGCAGTTCGGGGTGCAGCCCCGGGTGCACAATCCGCTGCCGCTCGCCGGCGGGCGCATCGACCGGGTGCTCACGCTCGACCAGCTCCTGCCCGGCCACCTGGCCTACCCCGACGTGCTGACCTCCTACCGCTGGCCGGCCGCGGCCGACTGCCCGCCGGGCACGCCCCAGTGGCGGCTGGCCGAGATCGCCGCCTGCGGCACTCCCATCGGCGACGAACCCGACGCGCGGCGGGCGCACGTGGCGCTGCGCAGGGCGTACCAGATGGGCACGATGACCGAGCGCATCGACGAGCTGCTCGACGCGATCGGCCTGCCCAGCGCCCGCGCCACCCTCAACACCTCCGTCCTGCTGCCCATACTCGACCCCTACCTGATGGAGCACGCGCTGGCCCAGGCCGCCAAGCAGTCGGGCGTCGACCAGCTCATCGTCATCGGGCCGCCGGAGGCCGAGCTGCGGGCCCGCGACGTGCTGCCCGACGTGGACGTGATCTACCGCAGGCCGCAGCCGTCGATGACGGAGGGCGCGATGCTCAACTCCGGCATCGACCTGTGCGAGGCGGACCTGGTGGCGGTCATGGATCCGCGGGACGTCTACGGCGCCCACTACCTGTCCGACCTGCGGCGGGCGTTCCTGTTCAGCACCGCCGACATCGTCGGCAAGGCCGCCTACTACGCCCACCTGCGCAAGCCGCAGGCCACGCTGCTCAAGCAGCCGGACGCCGAATACTCCTACCTGCCCGAGATCGCCGGAGCGACCCTGCTCGCGCGCAGGAACACGCTGCGCGAGCTGCGCTTCGCCGACCTCACCGACGGATGGGACGAGGTGCTGATGCGGCAGTGCCGCACCGACGGGATCAAGGTGTTCTCGGCCGACCGCTTCGGCTACGTGCGCGTACGCGACGAGGACCGCTGGCTGCTGGGCGCCGCCCACCTGGTCGAGTACGGCTCCGCCGAGCCGCACGCCCTCATCTGAGCCGGCCCCCATGACGCCCGGGGAGCTGGCCGAGGTGCTGGGGGAGCCGCCGGCGCCCGAGGGGACGTGGGAGCGGGAGGCCGCGTACGTCTCGGCCGCCGCGCTGAGGCGGCGGGTCCCGGCCGCGACGCTCGCCGGCCGGGTGCGCCGGCTCGGCGGGGTGTCGTCCGTGGAGGTGCGGGAGGACGGTCTCCTGCGGATCGTCGTGGACGTGCCGGGCGAGCTGGTCGAGTCGGTGGAGCCGCCGGACGTCCCCGAGCCGGGATGGCCCGACTTCCCGCGCTCTTGGGACAACCCCGGTTTCGTGGTGCGGTACGGGCGTGCGCGGGCGTGCGCGGTGCGGCGGTGGGCGCGCCAGCTGGGGGTGCCCTCGCACGGCTTCGCCCCCGGGCTGCTGTCCGGCCCGTACGACCGGCGGGTGCTGCGGGTGCTGGCCGAGCTGCCGGGGCGGCTGGTCAGCAGGGACCCGAGGTGGGAGACGTACCTGGTGCGGCTGGCGCTGGCCTATCACGACGCGCACGAGCACGCGCCCGCCGTGCCGGTGGGGGACGCTCCGGCGGAGCCCGTGCACACGGCGCGGGTGCGGCTGGCGGAGGCGGTGGGCAGGGTGCTCACCGGACCGGATCGGTTGTGATGGCTCACAAAAATATCCGGCCAAACGGCGAAATGGCGTAAAAATATCCCTCCCCAGGCGTGATCCCGTCTCGATCCGTGGTCACGAGTCCTGGGAGGGCTGGCGGTTCCGATAGCCTCGATCGGGTGAGTCGATACGTCCATCCCGCCGGGGACCGCCACGCCGAGATGATGCCCCACGAGCGCCCGCCGCTGGCGCCCGCCGACATCAACCGCATCAACCCCGCGATCTGGTCCCGAACGTCGGCGCGCGCCCCGCAGGGCGCGCTCACCGTCGGCGGCGTGGACGTCCGCGACCTGGCCCGCGACCACGGCACCCCGCTCTACGTCCTCGACGAGGACGACGTGCGCTCGCGCATGCGCGACTACGCCACGGCGTTCGCCGACTCCGACGTCCACTACGCCGGCAAGGCGTTCCTGTGCAAGGAGATCGTGCGCTGGCTGCACGACGAGGGCCTCGGCCTCGACGTGGCCAGCGGCGGCGAGCTGGCCGTCGCGCTGAGCGCCGGATTCCCGCCCGGCCGCATCACCATGCACGGCAACAACAAGTCCGCCGCCGAGCTGACCAGGGCTCTGGAGGCCGGCGTCGGGCACATCGTGGTCGACTCGTTCGAGGAGATCGCCCGCCTCGGCTACCACGCCGAGCGGCTCGGCAAGCGGCCCAAGGTGATGGTCAGGGTGACCACCGGGGTCGAGGCGCACACCCACGAGTTCATCGCGACGGCCCACGACGACCAGAAGTTCGGATTGTCGCTCAACTCCGGCGCCGCCGCTGAGGCCGTACGCCGCATCCTCGCGCTGCCGCAGCTCCAACTCGTCGGGCTGCACTCGCACATCGGCTCCCAGATCGTCGACACCGCCGGGTTCGAGGTGGCGGCGCGCCGGCTGACCACCCTGCTCGTGCAGATCAAGGATGAGCACGGCGTGGTGCTGCCCGAGCTCGACCTGGGCGGCGGCTACGGCATCGCCTACATCGACGGCGACGAGGCGCCCGACATCAAGGAGTTGGCCGACGGCCTGCGCGAGATCGTCACCAAGGTCTGCGTCGACGCGGGCCTGCCCGTGCCGCGCCTCACGGTCGAGCCCGGGCGCACGATCGTCGGCCCCGGCGGCATCACCCTCTACGAGGTCGGCACCGTCAAGGACGTCGAGGGCCTGCGCACCTACGTGAGCATCGACGGCGGCATGAGCGACAACGTGCGCACGGCGCTCTACGGCGCCGAATACACCGCCGTGCTGGCCAGCCGCGAGAGCCAGGCCCAGCCCGTGCTCAGCCGCCTGGTCGGCAAGCACTGCGAGAGCGGCGACATCATCGTGCGCGACTGCCACCTGCCCGCCGACCTCGCCCCCGGCGACCTGATCGCGGTGGCGGCGACCGGCGCCTACTGCCGTTCGCTGGCCAGCAACTACAACTACCTGCCCAGACCCGCCGTGGTGGCCGTGTCGCGCGGCGAGTGCCGCGTGATCGTGCAAGGTGAGACCGAGGACGACCTGTTGAGGGGGCAGCTGTGAAACCGCTGAAAGTGGCGCTGCTGGGCTGTGGCGTCGTCGGCTCGCAGGTCATCAGGCTCATGCACGAGCAGGCCGGCGACCTGGCCGCACGCATCGGCGCCCCGCTCGAACTGGCCGGCGTCGCCGTGCGGCGCCTGGGCCGCAAGCGCGACGTCGAGGTCGCCCCCGAGCTGTTCACCATCGACGCCGAGGCGCTGGTGACCCGCGACGACATCGACATCGTGGTCGAGGTCATCGGCGGCATCGAGCCGGCCCGCTCGCTGATCGTCGCCGCCCTGGCGGGCGGCAAGTCGGTGGTGACCGCCAACAAGGCGCTGCTGGCCGAGGACGGCGCAAGCCTGTACGAAGCCGCCCGCCGCGGCAACGGCGACCTCTACTTCGAGGCCAGCGTGGCCGGCGCCATCCCGCTGCTGCGGCCGCTGCGCGAGTCGCTGGCGGGCGACCACGTCAAGCGGGTGCTGGGCATCGTCAACGGCACCACCAACTACATCCTCGACAAGATGGACACCACGGGCGCGTCCTTCACCGACGCCCTGGAGGAGGCGCAGACGCTCGGTTACGCCGAGGCCGACCCGACGGCCGACATCGAGGGCTTCGACGCCGCCGCCAAGGCCGCGATCCTCGCCGGGCTCGCCTACCACAGCCGCGTCACGGCCGCCGAGGTGCACCGCGAGGGCATCACCGAGATCACCGCCACCGACGTGGCCTCGGCCAAGGACATGGGCTACGTCATCAAGCTGCTGGCGATCTGCGCCCGCTCCGACGACGGGCGTTCCTTCGGGGTGCGGGTGCACCCGGCGATGATCCCCAGGTCGCATCCGCTGGCCGGGGTGCGCGAGGCGTACAACGCGGTCTTCGTGGAGGCCGAGTCGGCGGGGCAGCTCATGTTCTACGGCAAGGGCGCGGGCGGGGCGCCGACGGCCTCCGCGGTGCTCGGCGACCTCGTGGCCGTGGCCCGCAACCGCCTGGCCGGCACGCGCGGGCCCGACGAGTCCACCTACGCCGACCTGGCGGTGCACCCGATGGGGGAGACCGTCACGCGCTGCCACGTGGCCCTCGACGTGGCCGACAAGCCCGGCGTGCTGGCGCGGGTGGCCGAGTTGTTCGCCAAGCACGACGTGTCCATCCAGACGGTGCGCCAGGAGGGCCACGGCGACGACGCCCAGCTCGTCATCGTCACGCACCGCGCCACCGACGCCGCGCTGTCGGCGACGATGGAGGGGCTGCGCGAGCTCGACATCGTCCGCGCGGTGGCCAGCCTCATGCGGGTGGAGGGCGACGACTAGCACGTCCGGGCACGCCGCACCGCGTCATCACGCGGTGCCAGCCTCACGGTGTCGCCAGAGATCGGCCGCCGATTTTGACAGGTTTGCCTAGCGATAGGTAGATCGGGCGTAAGGTAGGCGCCGACCGGGTCCCGAGCGTTCGAGGAGCGCCCTTCCATGTCCGCCACCCCACCCGCCGCCACCCCCGGCGGCTTCGCGCGCAAGCCGGAGAAGGGGCTGGGCCGCCTGCACTGGGCAGACGGGCAGTGGGCGGTCGACGGGCAGCCGCCCGACGTGCCGGGGCTGCGCCCGCTGCGCGGCCTGGAGGTCGAGTGGCCCGCCGCCGCCGTGCCGCTCGACGGCCTGCTGAGCCTGGCCGCCGCGGGCGTCCCGCTGACGGCCGAACGCGCCGAGCCCTGGGTGCCGGCCGGCCTCGCCGCGCTGCTCACCGACCGCGACTGGCTCCGCCACGCCGCCGACGGCACCGCGCGATCCCTCGCCGACCTGCGGCGGGAGGAGCACAGCGTACGCCTGCGCCGGCTGGCGCACCCGCTTCCGGCCCGCCCGAAGATCAGCATCGTCATGTCGAGCAAACGGTCCGGCCTGATCGGCGCCGCGCTCGCCCAGATGGAACGCCAGCGCGACGTCGAGGTGGAAGTGCTGCTGGGCCTGCACGGGATGGGGTTCGAGCAAGTGAGCGAGGCGGTCGAGGCGTGCTCGCTGCCGGTGAGGTGGATCGAGGCCGACGCCTCGGTGCCGTTCGGCGAGGTGCTCAACCGCACGGCCGCCCAGGCGAGCGGCGACCATCTGGCGAAGTGGGACGACGACGACTGGTACGGTCCCCGCCACTTGGCCGACCTGTTCATGGCGATGTCCTACACCGGCGCCGACGTGGTGGGCACGACCGCCGAGTTCTTCTACCTGGAGCCGCTGAAGGCGACGATCAGGCGTACGACGTTCGCGAGCGGGGCGCGTTATCCGAGCGAGGTGTGGTCCGATCACGTGGCCGGAGGAACGATCATGGTTTCTCTTGCAAAATTTGAGGAAATAGGGGGATTTCCTGCTGTGCCGCGTGCTGTCGATCTCGAGTTCCTGAAAGCCGCGCAGAAGGCAGGCGCGCGGATCTACCGTACCCACGGGCTGGGTTACGTCCTGCGCAGAGGGCTCAGCAGCGACCACACCTGGCAACTGCCGCTCGCCCACTTCCTCAAGGTCGCCGCCAACCAGTGGCGTGGCTTCCGCCCGAGCCTGCTGATGGAAGCCGCATGACGCCACCGAGGGACGCCGGCGGCACGCCCGCCCAGCGCACCTCCACCGGCCGGGTGAGGGTGCGTGGCAACGACTACCGGGTGCTCGGCCCTCCCGAGCTCCTCACTCCGCAGCTCACGGTCAGCGTGGTCATCCCCGCCTACGGCGGCCAGGGCAAGCTCGACCTGGTGCTGCAGGGGTTGGCGCGGCAGAGCTACCCCGCGGAGCTGACCGAGATCATCGTCGTCGACAACGGCACCTCGCCCCCGCTGCGCCTGCCCGGGGGCACGGCGGCCCGCCTGGTCGTCTGCGACAAGCCGGGCAGGGCCGCCGCCCGCAACGCCGGGCTCGCCGAGGCCACCGGCGACGTGATCCACTGGCTCGACTCCGACGTGGTCCTCACGCAAGGCGCGATCGAGGCGCACATGCGCTGGCACCACGCCGCCCCCTACGTCGTCGTGACCGGCTACATCAGATTCACCGAGGCCCCACTGCCCGAGGTGCTGCCTGACGATCCGGAGGCGGCGTTCGAGCCGGCCGAGCCGCACGCCTGGATCGTCGACCTGGTGGAGCGCACCGACGGGCTCACCGCCGACCCGCAGCGCCCGTTCAGCCTGCACGTCGGCGGCGCGACCTCCGTCAACGCCCGCCTGGTCGCGGCGGCGGGCCCGATGGACGACGACCTGATCCTCGGCCAGGACACCGAACTGGGCTACCGCCTCGCCCAGGCGGGGGCGGTGTTCGTACCCGAGCCGCGGGCCCGCGCCTACCATCTCGGGCCGACCATGCGGATGCGCGACAAGCAGCCCATCGACCGGGTGAGCCACGCGTTCGTGGCCGACCGCATCCCGGCCTACCGCTGGTTGCGCGGCCATCCCGCGCGGCGGTGGAAGATCCCGTACATCAGCGTGGTGATGGACGGCACGGCCGGGTACGACACCGTGCGGCCCGCGGTGGACGCCCTGCTCGCCGGCACCGTCCCCGATCTGTCCGTGCTCCTCGTCGGCCCGTGGGAGCGGCTCGGCGGCGAACGCCGCGCGCCGCTGAAGGACCCCGACCTCGAACTGGTGCTGGTCCACGGCCACTACGCGCACGAACACCGGGTACGCCTGGCGTCCACCGAGCAGATCGACCCGTCCGTGCCCTTCGTGCTGCGGTTGCCGCCCGGCTGGGCGCCCGGCGAGGACACCGTCGCCCGCCTGCTCGACCTGGCCCGTGACGAGGGGCTCGGCCTGGTCAACGTCCTGCTGCACGAGTCGGCGGACGGCGTCGTCGCCGCCCGGCTCGAACGTACGTCGGCCTTCGCCAGGGCGCGCCTTGTGGCGGACCCGGACGAGGACCTCGACGACGCCGTGGACACCGTGTCGGGAGTCGCCTGGGTCGAGGGCGAGAGCTACGGCTTCACCACCGAGCCCGCGCCGCCGACCAGGCGGCGGGCCGCGTACAAGGCCCGCGTCGAGGCGCAGGCGGAGGTCGCCAGGCGCGCCGACGAGAACGAGCGGCTGCGGGCGCAGGTGGCGAAGTGGAAAGAGGAGTCGGGGCGCTGGCGCAAGAGCGCGGTCGAGCTGCGCCGCGAGGTCGGCACTCTGCGCCGCCAGATCGCCGCCGCCAACCGCGCCCAGCGAAGTCTGCGCGTGCTGGTGTCCACCACCATGAAGCGCGCCCTGCGCAAGCGCCTGGGCGGCTGACCACCGCGGGGGTCAGCCCCCGCCCCGCGTGCCGTCAGCCGGGGCGCAGGGCCGATTTCAGACGCCTGAGCAGGGTCTTCTCCGGCGGCTCCGTCGCCGTCACCTGGGCGGGGATGGTGACGGGCTCCGGCGCGGGCGGCACCGGCCAGTAGCGGTCGGGCGGCTCGTGGCGTACGCCGTGGGTGGTGCCGATGACGTCGTCGACGTCGGCGCCGTCGTCCGCGCCGTCGTCCGCCAGGAGCAGGGCGCGGCCGAGCGCCGAGGTGCGTTCGAGCCGGGCGGTCCGCCCGTCGGGGAGGTCCACGACCAGCACGCCCGCGAGGTCCTTCTGCACCGACTCGATCATGCGCTCTAGCGTCGCCCGGTGCAGCGGCACGTCCACGGGGCCCCGGTAGCGGAAGGGCGTCGGCGCGGGCGTCGGGGCGGCCTCGTCGATGAGGCGTACCCGCTCGTCGTGCGCGAACAGGTCACGCATCAGCCGCAGCTCGAAGTCGGGGTCGGACAACGTCGCGCGATGCTCGTCGTCCAGCCGCGACCACGGCCCGGCCAGCGTCACCACGACGTCCTGCAGCTTGCCGTCCAGCGCCGCCGCCACCGCCCGCCGCACCACCGACTCGGCCGCGCCGGCCACGTCGAGCACGATCTCCACGTACGGCACCAGCCAGCGCCGCCCGCGGTCCTTGCGCAGGTCCCTGCGCAGCGGGATCCGGTGCGCCAGGTACGGCTCGACCGCCCGCACGGCGCGCTCCCTGTCACGATGTTGCGAGGGCAGGCCCAGGTGCACGGCCTGCGCCTCCATCTCTGGCACGAACACCACGCCGTACATCGCCAGCCGGTAGGAGAACTCGGTGTCCTCGCCACGCACCACGTTCGGGTCGAGGCCGCCCACGGCGTGGAAGACCTCCCTGGGCAGCGCGAAGGTCGGCCCCGTGCACACATGGTAGGGATTGCGGCTCTTGCGCAGCCCGTCGGTCTTCGCGATCGTCGCCTCGGTGGAGCTGGGCAGGGCCTCGGCCAGATCGAACACCTCGTGCAGGCGCCGCGCCGTGAAGACCTGGCGCGGCGTCACCGGCGGCGTGTCGACGAACTTCTTCATCCCGATGCTGACCAGGTAGTCGGTCGCGTGGTGCCAGCGGGCCATGGCCTCGATGTGCTCGCGGCAGGCCACCATGTCGGCGTCGAGCCGCTGGATGATCTCGCCGTCGGCGGCCTTGACGCCGGTGTTGACGGCGTTGGAGATGCCCCACCCGTCGCGTACACGGACGACGCGGGTGTTGACCGGCCTGAGCTCGGGCAGCCGGATCGGCGGATCGCTGCCGTCGTCGACGACCAGGACCTCCATGAGGTGATCCGGGTACGTCTGCGCGGCCAGCGCCGCCAGCGTCAGTTCGAGCCCCTGGCCGCCGTGAGCCGGTATCACCACGCTCACGGACAGGTCGGGTGACCAGGCGCCGAGCTGCGGAACCGCTACTGGTGAATAGTCGTTCTGCCTCAGAGCAGGACGCGCGTTCATGGTGGTGACCCCCTGGCCGAGACCTTATCGGGAGATGCTGAGAATTTCCTGAATAGTGCCCCTGTCCAACGGCTGTTCCGGGCAGGGGTACGGGACCCGCGTCCGTCCTGTGGACGCGGCTCCGCGACGGTCGTTCGCACCCCGTACACTCTGTGCCGAACACCGCAGGTAGGGAGTCCATCATGAGCAGGTCGTGGCGCGGTCTCATCGAGGAATACCGCGAGCGTCTTCCCGTGACCACGAAGACGCCCGTCGTCACGCTGCTCGAAGGCGGCACGCCGCTGGTGCCCGCGCACCGCGTCTCCGCCCTGACAGGGTGCGACGTCCATCTCAAGGTCGAGGGCGCCAACCCGACCGGCAGCTTCAAGGACCGCGGCATGACCGTGGCCATCAGCAAAGCCGTCGAAGAGGGCGCCAAGGCGGTCATCTGCGCCTCCACCGGCAACACCTCGGCGTCGGCCGCGGCCTACGCCGTGCGCGCCGGGCTGACCTGCGCCGTGCTGGTGCCACGGGGGAAGATCGCCATGGGCAAGCTGGCCCAGGCGCTCGTGCACGGCGCCACGCTGCTGCAGGTAGAGGGGTCGTTCGACGACTGTCTCGAGATGACCCGCAAGCTGTCGTCCAACTACCCGATCGCGCTGGTCAACTCCGTCAACCCGTACCGGCTGCAGGGGCAGAAGACGGCGGCGTTCGAGATCGTCGACGCCCTGGGCGACGCCCCCGACGTGCACTGCATCCCGGTGGGCAACGCCGGCAACATCTCGGCCTATTGGATGGGTTACCGCGAATACGCCGACGACGGGGTGGCCACCAAGCGGCCCCGCATGCTCGGCTTCCAGGCCAGCGGGGCGGCGCCCATCGTGGAGGGGGCGCCCGTCTCCCACCCGCACACGATCGCCACCGCCATCCGCATCGGCAACCCGGCGTCCTGGTCGCTGGCCACCTCGGCCCGTGACGAGTCCGGCGGAGCCATCCAGGCGGTGACCGACCGGCAGATCGCGGCGGCGTACAAACTGCTGGCGCAGGAAGAGGGCGTGTTCGTCGAGCTGGCGTCGGCGGCCAGCGTGGCGGGCCTGCTGCAGGCGCACGAGCAGGGCATGGTCGAGCCCGGGCAGCGGATCGTCTGCACGGTCACGGGCAACGGCTTGAAAGACCCCGACTGGGCCATCTCGGGCGCGCCCGCGCCCGTGGTGATCCCCATCGACGTACACGCCGCGGCGGCGGCGCTCAACCTCGCCTGACGTCACGCAGGGGCGGCGGGGACCACGGGGGAAGTGAGGAATCATGAGGGAAACGTGAGCAGCACCGTTCAGATCCGCGTGCCCGCCACATCGGCCAACCTGGGGCCGGGCTACGACGCGCTCGGGTTGGCACTGAGCCTGTACGACGAGGTCGAGGTCACGCTCACCGCCGAGCCGGAGGTCACCGTCACCGTGGAGGGCGAGGGCGCCGGGGAGGTCGATCTCGGCGAGGGCCACCTGGTCGTCAGGGCCATGCGCACGGCGTTCGCCCGCATGGGCGGGCCCCAGCCGGCCGGGATCCGCATGCGGTGCCGCAACGCGATTCCGCACGCGCGCGGGCTCGGGTCGTCGTCGGCGGCCGTGTGCGCGGGCATCCTCGCCGCGCGGGCGTTGTCCGGCGCCGCGGAATTCTCTGACGACGACGTCTTCGCGCTGGCCACCGAGATGGAGGGCCATCCCGACAACGTCGCTCCCTGCCTGGCCGGAGGGCTGACCGTGGCCTGGTACGAGCACACGGGCGTGCCGCGTATGGTGAAAGTGACTCCCGACGAGCGCATCCGCCCGGTGGTCGTGGTCCCGTCGACCCGGCTGTCCACGGAGGCGGCACGGGAGCTGTTGCCGAAGGACGTGCCCCACAAGGACGCCTCCTTCAACGCCGGCAGGGCCGCGTTGCTGATCGCCGCGCTGACCCGACGGCCCGAGCGGGAGATTCTGCTCGCCGCGACAGAAGATCGGCTCCACCAGCCTTACCGCGCGCCTGCCATGCCGGAGAGCGCGCATCTGGTAGAACGTCTGCGTGCGGTGGGTGTGCCCGCGGTCGTTTCGGGAGCGGGTCCCGCGGTTCTTGCGTTTTCTGCATCGGATTCGCAGGATTTGATCGCGCCAGAAGTGGGTAATGACTGGCACATCCAGCAAATGGACGTCGACCCGGTTGGTGCGAACGTTCAGTTCCCCGAGACACGCTGATGCCTCTTTAGACCTTCAGGGAATAGCCGTGTGCGCTGGTGATGTTAGGCTGATAGCCGCACCAGATGCCCCCTTGGTGGGTGCGTGCTTGTCAGCCACACATCGCTGCATCATGCTTCACGTCGCGAGGCGTGAGCAGCGCGGCTGTCTCCCCGGAATCCGTTGCCTCCGGTTGGCCCACACCCGGTTGGCTCAACGTGAGGTGGCGACGACGGGGACCTGCGCGTTCGAATCATCTCGACATCTGGTTGGCGACAGCAATCTGGGGGGTGTCAGCCACGCGCCACGGTCCTGTGGCGGCCTGGACGAGCCCCTCCCCAAGAGTGGCGGCCGTCTCCAGCGACAGCCGAAGATCGCAGAGTGCACCCCGACCCGGTCTGTCCCGCCGGATCGCAAGCACCTCCGGGACGCCCGGCAGAACAAAACCGGCGCCCGACCCCTGGGAAGGACCTTTTAGTTGAGCGACACCACCGAACTCCTCTCCGACGCATCAGGCGCTGAGCCAGCGTCCGGCGACACCCCCACCCGCGCCCCGGCCAAGCCGCGTGCGCGTCGCTCCGGCACCGGCCTGTCCGCCAAGGTGCTGCCCGAGCTGCAGAAGATGGCGGCCGAGCTGGGCATCAGCGGGACCGGACGCATGCGGAAGAGCCAGCTCATCGCGGCCATCCAGGAGAAGCAGGGTGGCGGTTCCGGAGAAGGCGCATCGGCTCCCGCAGCCGCGTCCGAGGCTTCCGCCTCGGCCCCGGCGGAGACGGCGCCCGCCGCGGAGCGGCCCACGCGGACGCGCAGAGAGCGGTCGCGCAAGACCGCGGAAGAGCCCGCCCCGCAGGCCGCCGCCGCGGAGGCCGCGGCCGCGAGCGCCGCGAGCCCCGTGGCCTCCTCCGCGCCCGAGCCTGTCGCCGCCCCGGCCGAGCCGGTCGTCGAGCAGCAGCAGGCGCAGCCCGTGGAAGCCGGCCAGAACGACACACGTCCCGAGCGTTCCGAGCGCGGCGAGAGCCGTCGCGAGCGCCGCAGCCGGGGTGAGCGGCGTGACCGCGGTGACCGCGGTGACCGCGGTGACCGCGGTGACCGCGGTGACCGTGGAGACCGCGGAGACCGCGGAGACCGCAACGACCGATCCGGAGGCGACCGCTCCGAGAGCGGCCGCGACGGGGGTCGTGACGGCCGTGACGGCCGTGACGGGCGCGACGGCGGCCGTGGCGACCAGCGCGGCACCGACTTGGGCAACCGCAACGACCAGCGCAACGACCAGCGCGGCGGCGACGACGACGAGCGTGGCGGGCGCGGACGCAGGGGCCGCTTCAGGGAGCGCAACCGTGGCCGTGGCCGCGACCGCTTCGACAGCGGCGAGCCGGTCATCGGCGACGACGACGTGCTCATCCCGATCGCCGGCATCCTCGACATCCTCGACAACTACGCGTTCGTCAGGACCAGCGGCTACCTGCCCGGCAGCAACGACGTCTACGTCTCGCTCGCCCAGATCCGCCGCAACGGCCTGCGCAAGGGCGACGTCATCACCGGCGCCGTGCGCCAGCCCCGCGAGGGCGAGCGGCGCGAGAAGTTCAACGCTCTGGTCCGCCTCGACACCGTCAACGGCATGGACCCCGAGCAGGCCCGCAACCGGCCCGACTTCAACAAGCTGACGCCGCTCTACCCGCAGGAACGCCTGCGCCTGGAGACCGAGCACAACATCCTGACCACGCGGATCATCGACCTCGTGTCGCCGATCGGCAAGGGCCAGCGCGGTCTCATCGTCTCGCCGCCCAAGGCCGGCAAGACGATGGTGCTGCAGTCCATCGCCAACGCGATCACCCGCAACAACCCCGAGTGCCACCTGATGGTCGTGCTCGTGGACGAGCGGCCTGAAGAGGTCACCGACATGCAGCGGTCGGTCAAGGGCGAGGTCATCCACTCGACCTTCGACCGTCCCGCCGAAGACCACACCACGGTCGCCGAGCTCGCCATCGAGCGGGCCAAGCGCCTGGTCGAGCTGGGCCATGACGTGGTCGTCCTGCTCGACTCGATCACCCGCCTCGGCCGTGCCTACAACCTGGCGGCCCCGGCGTCCGGTCGCATCCTGTCGGGCGGTGTCGACTCCACCGCCCTCTACCCGCCCAAGCGCTTCTTCGGCGCCGCCCGCAACATCGAGAACGGCGGCTCGCTGACGATCCTCGCCACGGCCCTGGTCGAGACCGGGTCCAAGATGGACGAGGTCATCTTCGAGGAGTTCAAGGGCACCGGCAACATGGAGCTCAAGCTCAACCGCTCCCTGGCCGACAAGCGCATCTTCCCCGCGGTCGACGTCGACGCGTCCGGCACGCGCAAGGAAGAGATCCTCATGGCCAAGGAAGAGCTCCAGATCGTCTGGAAGCTGCGCCGGGTGCTGCACGCGCTCGACATGCAGCAGGCGCTCGAGCTGCTCCTGGAGAAGATGAAGGAGACCAAGTCCAACGCGGAGTTCCTGCTGCAGGTCCAGAAGACCACGGTGAGCAACGACCGCGACTGACGGGCTTCGTCGCGTGAGAGAGGCGGCCGGGGGTTCCCCGCCGCCTCTTTCGGCGTTCCCGCCGGAGGGCGGAGGCCTGGTCGCAAAGATCGGGAATGCCTGATGGCCTGGGATGGTTGCACGATCTGGCACACTGGTAGCTGACCATTTTGCGGTTCCGGTTCACGCCATGCGTTCAAGGCGACCCGGCGGCCGCAGCCCGAAAGGACAGCGATGAAGCGCGACATCCACCCCGAATACCACGTGACGCAGGTGACCTGTTCCTGCGGTAACACGTTTTCCACGCGAAGCACCGCGAAGAACGGCGTGATCCACGCCGACGTGTGCTCCGCCTGCCACCCGTTCTACACGGGCAAGCAGAAGATCCTCGACACCGGCGGCCGAGTGGCTCGCTTCGAGAAGCGCTTCGGCAAGAAGGCCGCGGGCAAATAGCTTCACCGACGCCGGCCCGGACGCACCCCGGTGCGCCGGGTCGGCGTTGTCGGTTGCGACGCCCCCACCCACGACGAAGGACGCACGGTGAATCTCGACGAGTTGCTCAAGGAGTATTCCGAGCTGGAGTCGCAGCTCGGAGATCCCGCCGTGCACGCCGACCAGCACAAGGCCCGCACCCTCGGCAGGCGCTACGCCCAGCTCACGCCGATCATCGGCACCTACCGCGAGCTCGAGTCGGTCCGCGAAGACCTGACCGCCGCCAAAGAGCTGGCCGGCGAGGACGAGACGTTCGCCTCCGAGGCGGCAGAGCTCGAAGAGCGCGTCCCCCAGTTGGAGGATCGGCTCAGGCACCTGCTCATCCCGCGTGATCCCAACGATGACAAGGACATCATCATGGAGATCAAGGCGGGCGAGGGCGGCGAGGAGTCCGCGCTGTTCGCGGGCGACCTGCTGCGCATGTATCTGCGCTACGCCGAGCGGCTCGGCTGGAAAACCGAGATCATCGACAGCCAGCCCTCCGACCTCGGGGGCTACAAGGACGTGACGGTCGGCATCAGGGCCAAGGGCGACGAGGGCGTGTGGTCCAGGCTGAAATACGAGGGCGGCGTGCACCGCGTGCAGCGGGTGCCCATCACCGAGTCCCAGGGCCGCATCCACACCAGCGCCGCGGGCGTGCTCGTCTACCCGGAGGCGGAGGAGGTCGACGTCGAGATCGACCCCAACGATCTGCGCATCGACGTCTATCGTTCCAGCGGCCCGGGCGGCCAGAGCGTCAACACCACCGACTCGGCGGTCCGCATCACCCACCTGCCGACCGGCGTCGTCGTCTCGTGCCAGAACGAGAAGAGCCAGCTGCAGAACAAAGAGTCGGCGCTGCGCATCCTGCGCGCGCGGCTGCTGGCCATCGCGCAGGAGGAGGCCGACGCCGCCGCCCAGGCCGAGCGCAAGTCGCAGGTCCGCACCGTCGACCGCTCCGAGCGCGTACGCACCTACAACTTCCCGGAAAACCGCATCTCCGACCACCGCGTCGGCTTCAAGGCGTATAACCTCGACCAGGTTCTCGACGGTGAGCTCAACGCCGTCACCCAGGCCCTCATCGACGCCGAGATGGCGGAGAAGCTCGCACAACACTCATGACATTTCTGCTGGACGAGATCGCCCTTGCCACTGCCCGGCTGGCCGAGGCAGGAGTTCCCTCACCGCGCACAGACGCTGAGGAGATCGCGGCGTTCGTCCACGGCGTGCGCAGGAGCGAGCTCCACACGGTCAGAGACTCCGACTTCGACGCCCTGTTCTGGGAGGGCGTCGCGAGGCGCGAGGCCCGCGAGCCGCTGCAGCACATCACCGGCCACGCCTACTTCCGCTACCTGGAGCTGGCGGTCGGGCCCGGCGTGTTCGTGCCACGGCCGGAGACCGAGGTGATGGCCGGCTGGGCCATCGAGACGCTGCGCGCGATGGACGTCACCGCGCCCCTGGTGGTCGACCTGGGCACCGGCTCGGGCGCGATCGCGCTCTCCATCGCCCAGGAGGTGGCGCTGTCCGAGGTCCACGCCGTCGAGGTCGACCCGGGGGCGTACACCTGGGCCAAGCGCAACATCTCCGAGCACGGTCAGGGCCGCACCCACCTGCACCCGGAAGACCTCGCCGAGGCGCTGCCCGAACTCAACGGCAAGGCCGACCTCGTCATCTCCAACCCTCCCTACATCCCGCCCGGTGCGATCCCGCGCGACCCCGAGGTGCGCGACTACGACCCGACCCGGGCTCTGTTCGGCTCGGGCGACGACGGGCTCGGCGAGGTGCGCGCGGTGGAGCGCACGGCCCGCCGCCTGCTGCGTCCCGGCGGCTGGGTGGCCGTCGAGCACGCCGACGAGCAGGGCAGGGCCGTCTACCTGACGTTCCCCGAGGACAACGGCTGGCGTGACGTACGCCTGCGCCAGGATCTCACCAGACGAGACCGCTTCGTCACGGCCCGCCTGGGCCAGGACTAGGATGCACGCCAGCGGCCCGACCTTCTCCCGCACGACGAGAGAGAGCGAAGCCACCGAACGAGTTGAGGGGAGGAGGCCTCGGAAGCGCCGCTCTTAGCCGAGCGGAGCGAGGCGACACCACCGTGGGAAAACGTTATGTCTGCTCCGACCTCGAGCAGCGGACCGAAGGGCTGACTGAGGCGGCGGCCGCCGTACGCCGCGGCGAGCTCGTGGTGCTGCCGACCGACACCGTCTACGGCATCGGCGCCGACGCCTTCACCCCGTCGGCGGTCACCGAGCTGCTCGACGCCACGGGCCGGGGCCGTGACATGCCGCCGCCGGTGCTGGTGGGCACTGTCAGGGCTGCCACGGCGCTCATAGACGACCTGGGGCCTTACGGGCAGGACCTGATAGACGCGTTCTGGCCGGGGCCGCTCACGATCGTCTGCAAGGCCAACAGGGCCCTTTCGTGGGATCTCGGCGAGACCAAGGGCACCGTGGCCGTCCGCATGCCGCTCCACCCGGTCGCGCTCGACCTGCTCAAGGAGACCGGGCCGATGGCCGTCTCCAGCGCCAACCGCTCCGGCGCGCCCGCCGCCACCACGGCCGAGGAGGCCGAGGAGCAGCTCGGCGAGTCGGTCGCGGTCTATCTCGACGCCGGCAAGACCACCGACCAGACACCCTCCACCATCCTCGACCTCACCACGGCCGTGCCCAGGATGTTGCGGCGAGGGGCGATCCGGGTGGAGAAACTGCGCGGCATCATCGGCTACGTCGCCACCGACGACTGACGTATACCGGCTGCTTATTCCGGCTGCGGCGGCGGCCCGGCCAAATTACGGTGAGGCGCGGAGCGGCTGCCATCGAGAAACCTGCCCATCAGACTGCCGCCCCGCTGTCGTTCCCGGCCACTGCCGCGGCGGCAGTCCGTGTGGCGGGTTTCTCATCAGACGTCGGGAGTGGCCCATGGGCAAGTTCGACGGCATGGATCCCAAGCTGGTCCGTGACCTGCTGGCCGAGGCGAAACACGCGGCCTCGCAGATGCGCAAGGTCGAGGACCAGGTCCGGCTCACCATGAGCCGAGCCGGGCTGTCCACCCAGACCACCCACCGGCCGGCCATGATCGCCGACGCGGTCGACGACATGGTCAAGGACGTCAACGTCCGGCTCGGGGTGCTGGAGAAGCGGGCCGACCCGCCCGGGATGGGCTCGGGCGCGACCGACGATCCCAAGGGGGTGCGGGGGGATCGGGAACGGTACGAGAACCCGCGCGCCGACGACAAACCCGATCAGGTGCCGCCGAAGAAGACCGACGATCCGCCGAAGAGTGGTGACGCGCCGCCGAAGAAGGGGGATGCGCCGCCGAGGTCTTCTGATGACCCGCCCAAGAGCGGTGACGCGCCGCCGAAGACGGGCGACGACCCGAAGGCCGACCAGGACAGAGGCGACGGTAAGGGCGACACCGACGTTCCCAAGAAGGATGACGGGAAGACGTGCGAAGAGCCTCGTACCGGTGAAGAGCCCCGGACAGGGGACGGCGCGAGGGCCGGTGATCAGCCCGTCGGCCAGCCCAAGGACGACGAGCTGGACAGCAGGCGCGATCGCGGCGCCGAGCCCGAGACCGGTACAAGAGACGACCCGTCCGACGCCCCGCCCCAGGACGGGCAGGATGTGAACAAACCGCAGGTCGTGGTGGTCGACGGGGTCAAGGTGCTGCAGGTGCCGCTCGACCCGCCCACCGCCGAGCAACTCGAAGACCTGCTGGAGAACACCGACAAGGTGGCTCCTGCGGAGATGCCCCGGCTGCCGGCCGACAACACCACCACCGGCTCCAACATCAACGCATGGGCGAACGACGGCAGCGACGTGGTGTCCGTCGGCACGACCCCGCCCGGCCAGGACGCGCTGAGGACCGTGGTGGAGCAGCACCGCGACATCCCGCCGCACAATATGCCGGGAGTCGAGGTTCCGGCGGGCGAGTACGGCAGGGGCGAGTGGGCCGAACGCGACATCCGCCCGGACGGTCCGGCAGGCTCCATCGACCCCGGCCGTCCCAGCACGGGCGACGGCACCTGCACCCCCGGCACCGAGGGGACCCCGGGCGGCACGGGCGATCGAGCGCCCGGTGACCAGGGTGACCGTGGAGCCGGGGACAGGGATGCCGGTGATCGGGGTGATCCTGGGACGGGGAGCAGGGATACCGGCGATCAGGGTGACCGTGGGGCCGGGGATCAGGGTGGCCGTGGGAAGCAGGGTGAACCGGTCACGATTCCGCCGACGGCTCCCTCGGTCGAGCCGTCCGCCGGCGGTTCCACCGATACGTCGGCGACGACGGCCGTCGCCGACCTCGGCCACGCGACGGAGCGGGGTGACGGGACGACGACCGTGTACGGTGCGGATCCGCGTCACGTAGACGGCGACGGTCCGGCCTACACGGTGCAGATCGCCTACGGCACCGAGCCGCCCTATGGCACCGGAACCCCCTACAACACCGGTTCTCCCTACGGCACCGGATCTCCTTACGGCACCGAACCTCCCTACAGCACCGAGCCTCCCCGCACCGAGACCGCTGACAGAACCGAGTCCGGGCAGCGGCCCGGCGGTGGCGCGACGGCGGGGACGGGGGACGGCGGGGATGTGGTCTCCGTGGACGTCACCCCGCCGAACCCGGACGCGCTCAGGACGGTCATCGAGCACCACAGGGACATCCAGCCCGCCGACATGCCCTCCGTCGAGGTCCCGCCGGGTG